>PUNP01000982.1 GCA_003551785.1 Candidatus Brocadiaceae bacterium
GTCCGGTATCACGCGAGGCAAGCCGTTCCACGTTGATGTTATAGGTGGATTCGCGATCTATGTCGGAAGCAGAAAGCAGACGGACGACATTCGTGTTGGAAGAAGAGGTTCTGAGTGGCTCAAACGACTTGTTGTCGGGATTCTGCAATTCGGTGAGTGTGTTGATGAATTTTGATATGGATTCACTAACCCTTCCAAGAGCCTGCTTGCGATCCTGCTGTTCGTCCTTCTGCATCTCCAGCTGGTGCTTCGTACGGCTTTCAAGCTGTACCAGCTGCTGGACAAACTTTTCGTAGGGGTTCGTTTCCTGGAAAATATTTCCTATGGAAGTCATGGTCTCAACCTCTGAATATGAGGAAGGGTTCGTATTTATGATCCATTAGTGCTTTCAAACGGTAACTGTGATGCGGATTCTTCCCATGCATCGCGAAGAGGTTCAAGTATTTCACGTATTTCTTCAAATTTGCCCTGCCTGGCAAGGTCCTGACAATATCGATAGACATTAAAAAGCTGGCCTGAAGGTTCATGGTCAAAATTAAGTCCGTTCATCAGGGTGGTCAGGATTTCTTTTATTTTCTTTTCGTTTTCCGAGTACGTGGCCTGCAAGGCAAGGTCATAGAGTTTAACAACCAGCTTGACCGGCGATGCGTTCATGACCGATTGTCGCTGATATTGGAGCTGGGGGTTTCTCATGAGCTGTCATCATTTACATTTAACATTACTGGTTAACCGGATTATCGGATAAACCGAAAAAAAAGTTAATCGGTTTAAAAAATTCTAATATTTGTAAGTCGGGTTAACCGATCGAGCTATGCGAAACCTGTGAAAAACCTTCATTTTATAAGATTACGCTGCTTCTGTTGCTGTTTACACTAATGTCTTATTTTCTTGCTATTTGTCTTCTTTTTGTCTTGTCGCCTTGCCGTTGCAGATGATTGTTGTTGTCTTGTTGCTTTGTTGTCTTGCTGTCTTGTCGTTACAGATGATTGTTTTTGTCTTGCTATCTTGTCGTTGCAGATGATTACGGTCCTGCAAAAGCTGTTGCTACCGGGAACGGCACACGGGTGAAAACAACAATGGCAGTTTCGGGTAATTACTTGTTCCGTTGATCGCATGGTCCTGTGATCACGCAAATCTCTGCCTGTAAAGCTGCAATTTTTGTGCCATTCCGGATGGCATATTATTTGCATTATCGGGAAGGAGTGAAATGGATATTATAAATAAAAACGGAATAACCAATGATCTTCCCAGGAGTGCACGAACAGGCAAATGGCATAAGCAGCATGGTGAGTCTGTAGACAGTATATAAAGACAGATATGAAAGACAGCATGTTACGTGTATACACAGCAAGATCGTAAACGCAGTGAGGCAGCCCGAAGATGAAACTACAGCTGGAACGTGCCCGATCGCTTCTCAAAATCAGCAAACCGAAACCCGACAAGGCGCTGAAAGTCCTTCAGCCCTTGCTGAAACAGAAAAACCCCTCCCTGGAGGTGCTGCATCTCTCAGGGGTGGCCTTCTATCATAAGGGGGATCGCAAAAAAGCCGTAGAATTCTTTGGGGAGGCCGTCCGCCGCGGATCTGAAGACCCGGAGACCGAGTATTATCTTGCAATGATATATCTGCATGCCGGTCAGCTGGACAAGGCCGGGGATCATGCCCGAAAAGCGGTGGAGCGCAACGAAGCATATTTTGACGGATGGATGGCGCTCGGTGATATTTATCGTGCAAAGGCGGACCTGGAGGAGGCTCTTGCATGCTATATGCGTGCCAATAAAATTGACCGCAGCAACGACCAGGTGGCACTGAAAACGGCATCGGTATACAAGGATCAGGGCAATCTGAAAAAAGCACTTGAGCTTTGTGACATTGCCATCAAAATGGACAAGAATAATGTGGAGGCGTACTTCGAAAAAGCGACGGTGCTCCGGTTTGCAAAACAGAACAAAAAGGCCCTGGAATGTCTGGACCAGGCGATTGACAAAAAGCCGCGCGATCTTTCTGCGCTCTCCTTGCGGGCCCTGATCACCAAAGAGGAGGGCGACTACGAACACGCCATTACCCTGTATGAAAAAATCCTGGCCGATCACCCGCGCAACGGATACCTGCGCAGCAACTACGCCCTCTGCCTGCAGGAGCTGGGCCGATACAACGAATGCGAGCAGAACTACCTGAAGGCCTTTGAAGACAATCCGGATGCCGTAAAAGCCTTTTCCAACTATTTGATGGCGCTTCACTACAATCCCGAACGGACCCGGGATGAGATTTTTAACGAACATCTCAAGTGGGACCAGTATTTTGCACCTGAAGTGCGACCCGAGCGGCCGGTTCCGGCTGACCACAATCCGGAGCGGCGGCTGCGTATCGGCTTTGTATCGGGCGGATTCCGGGCGCATCCCGTAGGATGGATGATTACCAAAGGGCTCGAAAACCTGCCGAAAGACCGGTTTGAAATCTACTGCTACACCACCAACAGCACCGTTGACCACATTGCCAGGCGGATTCATGCGGTCACCGACAAGTGGCAGTCGGTCATCGGCTACGAGGATGAAGTGATTGCCAGGATGATCCGGGACGACGAGATTGATATTCTTGTAGAGCTTTCCGGTCATTCCGCCCAGAACCTGCTGCAAACCGTAGTCAAAGAGCCGGCGCCGGTCTGCATCAAATGGGTGGGCGGGCTGTTCAACACCACCGGACTCAAATCGGTCGACTACCTGATTACAGACCGGTACGAATCACCGGCCGGCGAGGAGCCGTGGTATACCGAAAAGCTGATCCGCATGCCGGACGATTATATCTGCTTTCTGCCGCCCGATTATGCTCCGAAAGTCGGGCCGCTGCCCTGTGAAAAAAACGGGTATGTGACCTTCGGATGCTTCAACAATCCGACCAAGGTCAATGCGGTGCTGCTGGACCAGTGGGCCGATCTGATGGAGCGCGTGCCGGACAGCCGCCTGCTGCTCAAGAGCAAGCAGTACGGCTCGGATGCTTTTACGGGCCGGATAATCCGCCAGATGACAGAGCGGGGCATCTCACGCGACCGCCTGATATTCGAGGGTCAGTCATCCCATAACCTGCTGCTGGATACCTACAACCGGGTCGATGTGGCCCTGGATCCCTGGCCCTACTCGGGCGGACTGACGACCTGCGAGGCGTTATGGATGGGCGTGCCCGTGGTTTCACTGCCGGGGCCGACCTTTGCCGGACGGCACTCGGCCACACACCTGGTCAATGCCGGTCAGCCGGAACTGGTGGTCGACACCTGGGAGGAGTATATCGATAAGGCGGTGGCGCTGGCCTCCGACCGCCCGGCACTGGCCGACATGCGTGCGTCATTGCGCGAAAAAGTCCGCCGGTCGCCGCTGTGTGACGGAGAGCGGTTTGGAGTCCATCTGGCGACGGCATTTCGCCAGGCCTGGAAGCAGCGCGTGGCCGGATGGGAGAGCGGGGCCGAAGCATGGCAGGATCATATCGAAGTTGAAGCGGTTTCGGAAGAGTTATCTGCCGAGCATGTCTCTGGAGCAGAAGCTCAGGAAAAAGCGGTTGCGGGACAGGTGTCTGCCGAGCATGTGGCCGGAGAAGAAGCAGTCGCGGAAAAATCGGCTGCGGAAAAGGCGGTTGTGGGGGAAGTGGCTTTCGGAGAGGTCTTGGGTGA
>PUNP01000069.1 GCA_003551785.1 Candidatus Brocadiaceae bacterium
GAAATTAACTTGCAGGAAAGCACACTCAGCAGTCGTCTGGGAAGTTTTGATTTATCGCTGATCGGTATTGAGCCGGCATTAGTTGAAGCCTTCATGGACGTGGATTTACCCCATTTCTCCGTTGATAAACTTTCACTAACTGCTGATTGGCTCGATCAAGCACCACTGGAATTATTCTTCTCTACAGAAACATCGCTCATTCCCTCTGAAGAGTTCAACCTCCCGCTTAATATCAAGACAAAAATCAGCAGCACGGAAGGTATAACGGAGATAGATAATTTTACACTTGCTCATGACAACAGTCCAGTTTTTAACCTTGACGCCTCTATCCCGTTGAGCATACGCCCATTTGAAAAACCTGAAAAACGTGTCGCGTTCGACATGGATAAGCCGATACGTCTGAATGCTCACAGTAAACCGGAAGATAAGCTTCTGACTATGCTCAAACACACATACGGGATAGCACTGGAAACGCCTATTTTAAACGTCGATTTAACCGGCACGGCGCGCAGCCCCGAATGCCGCCTTGAATTATCTGCTGAGAAACTGAGCTATCTCTCCCATTCGGATGACGCCCCGAATGCATTGAACGATTTTCTGACTTTCCACGAGTTGGGTGTGCTGTTAACCGGTTCGCAGGACAGTATTCACCTTGAGCAATTCAACGTCCTGTTCGACGAACAGCTTATGGAAGCCCGTGCGGAGCTTCCGATGGGATATGACCGATGGGATGCCCTGGTTACCCGACGAGAACTGCCTGATTTTGCAAAGCTTGTGGAAGCCGGAATCAGGATAGAGAATGCCGATCTGCGTTTTCTTGAGGCTGCGTTTCCGGGATTCATCAGTACCGGAGGCATACTTAACCTTGATGTAGAGATCGCAGATGGGGAGTTCAAAGACGGCGTTTTAACTCTGGAAGGAGCATCTACACGTCCTTTAGCGGATGCTGCAACGCTCAGCATTGCGACCAGAATAAGATTCCGGGACCGTTCGGCTATCATCGAGGACATGTCGGCAAATTATGCCGGCGAACGCATTACGGCCTCCGGCAAAGTTGATTTAGACCCCAATTTCCGACCAAATTTTGATCTACGGCTCACGTCAAGCAACCTCCCGCTGGTGCGTCGCCCCGGACTTGTGGTCAGGAGTGACTTTGATTTATCCGCACGGGGCGAAAGTTTGGAATCCGTATTAATTTCGGGCCATATCAACATGCGCGACAGCGCTGTCGTTACCGATTGGAGAGCTCTGACACCTCAGATGTCACCGGCTTCTCCCGAAAGGCGTCCCCCTTTTTTCAGCGTTGATGTGCCGCCTTTTTCCGACTGGGAACTGGATATCGAAATTACCGGTGAAGAATTTATGTCCGTCAGGGCGCCCGCCTTCCAGGGCATCCTCTCAGCAGACATGCAGCTGCTGGGGACACTCATGGAACCCAGGGCATTGGGCGACGTCACGATAGATTCCGGCACGGTGCAATTCCCATTTTCTTCTCTGAACGTAGACCGTGGGCTGATCAGTATTACTGAGGACACCCCTTTTACACCTCATATTAACTTTAGCGCTTCCGCCAGAACCTACGGGTATGATGTTGAAATGATCGTGAACGGAACCGCCTATGAACCGGTCATTGACTTTCATTCTCACCCGCCTTTAAGTTCTCAAGCTATCTTGCTGATGCTCACGGCGGGAGAGCTGCCCCGTGATGAAATCACTTTCACGGGAGAGCAAAAAGCCGCCCGGCTCGCTCTCTATATCGTTCAGAATTTTTTCACGACTTTTGGCGGCGGCAGAGGAGAATTGGCCGAGCGCTTGAATATACGTTCGGGGGAAGACATATCCGAACAGGGCAGGGAAACATATCATGTCGAATACATGCTGGCGCCCAGGATAGGTATTATGGGGGAGTATGACCGCTTCGACGCCTTCAACTTTGGGATTAAATGGAGGTTCTACGAACGATGACCAAACCGATTCCCCTCACCTGCATCCTTCTTTTTCTCACCCTTATTACCTTCACGGCAGCAATAGACGCATCAGAACCAGAGAAAGATTTTGAACCGGCCGTGCTCAGAATACGTGGATACGGTATGTTGAGGAACAGAGAGCTGTACCGCTCGGTCAATCTGCTGAAGACCGAAGAAACCCGGGAGTATTATGATGCTGTTTTAATCGAAGATGCTGCGTTCCTGATGCTCTCCGTAATGAAACAGGATGGTTATCTGGAACCCTCCATCAGCGTCAACATAATTCATGCAGACGGTACGGAAAGCACCAATGATTGGCAGAGCGCTGCCGAAGTCAGGCTGCCACGCCCCACAAAGGCAAAAGAAGTGCATTTTACCGTCAATCCGGGCAGGCTCTTTTTTTATGACAGCGTAAGTTTTTCGGGGCTCAGCGCCCTGGATCACGCTGAAGCGAAGTACTATTTCGTGCCGACTGATTTTTTAATCCCGCTAAAAACCCCAAGGCGCTTCACCCCTCAACGGCTTAATTCGAGCATATCGAACCTGCGCGATGTCTTGAGGGAAAAGGGCTATCGGGAGGCTACTGTAGTAGCCCAATCAGTCGATATAGACAGCACTACGGGGCGGGTGAATGTCGAAATAGCCGTCGATGAAGGCTACATATTTGTCATAAGGCAGGTGACCAAAGAAATACATTTCCCTGATATAGACTTGCCGGAGAAAAGTGTCGCAGCGGAATACTTGGGAAAAACTTTTTCTCGGCGATGGGTTCAGGATAATACCGTAAAAATGCGGAACAGATTTTTGGAGCAGGGGTACCCGGATACGACAGTAAGATCTGACTTATATTTCGAAGAATCCGGAGACGGCGTGTCGTTCGTGGACATATCCTTTCAGATCAGACCAGGCCGCCAGATTCAACTCCACGAAATAATTTTTGAAGGAGTGGAAAAAACACGAGAGACGGTCATCAGACGAAGAATAGCGGCGCGAGAGGGTAAATTGATGAACAGGTTAGAGCTGCAGGATGCACGATACCGTTTGGGTCGTCTGGGCATATTCGATTCAGTTGAACTGCAATACGAAGAAGTCGCTCCGGACAAAAGAAATGCCATTTTCAAGCTGAAAGAAGGCAAAGAAATCGAGGCCGGACTGATGCTTGGATACGGCAGCTACGAAATGGTACGTGGCGGTATTGAAGTCGCCCAGTTTAACATTTTCGGACGTGCACATCGATCGCGTCTGCAGGCGGTGCAGTCCGTCAAGTCTTCCAGCATAGACTACACTTACACGGTACCGGAAATTTTACGACGCAATATCAACGCATTTGTAAGTGCATCGGGGTTAAGGCGGCGTGAAATAGATTTCTTACGGCAGGAATACGGCGGTTCGGCCGGGCTGCAAGGATACTATCGTCCGTTTGACAGCGACCTTTCCCTGCGCTATCGAGCCAGGATGCTTGAATCCAGCCGGTTTGAAGCCGCTGAAAATTACGGGTTAGAGCGCGCATTCACCGGCTCCGTGCAGTTCGATATTAATCATGATAAGCGTGACAACCCCATATATCCCCGTTCAGGCTATAAGATAAACTCTTCATTTGAGACCGCGTCGCAGTTTTTAGGAGGCGAAGCAAACTACCAGCAGGTCGAACTTCAGTCTTCCTGGCATAAAGAAATAGGCAGGGGTGCCTA
>PUNP01000068.1 GCA_003551785.1 Candidatus Brocadiaceae bacterium
AATCGGCGCCCTTAAAGGACTTTGCCGAGAAAGTGGCAGAGATGGAAGACGACCATGCCGATAAATTCAGGAATTTATTGGCTGAAGCAGGTGAATACCAACCGCCTGAGTCCTATGAAGGTGAATATGAAGAATATCTCTCCTACCTTGTTGAAGGTCGCATATTCCCTCTCGGTGAAGAAGGTGCCGCCCTGGCCGCCGAGCAGGAATCGGATTTTGAGGCCGTTGAAACCGCTGCTGAAATGGAAAAAAATACTCTCCTGCTCTATCAGGAACTTATACAGTTCGTTCCCCGTTCACAACAGTATATCCTCAAATCCATCATGGATGAAGAGCGTTTGCACCTGACCCAATTCACTAAGTTTAAAGAAGAGTTCCTCTCAGAATAGTGATCGATAAACTTCAAAAAACATGTCAAAGCATCGATGCTGACTACGTCGAGGTCCGTCTGCATGAAGGGCGATCCAGTTCTGTCACCTATTCCGGTAAAGAGCTTGAGGACATTGGGGAGCGCACGGGACTCGGCGGTTGTATCAGGGTGCTTAAAAACGGAGGCTGGGGTTTCACTTCATTTAACGATTTGAATCAAATGCAAAAATTTGCCCGACTGGCACTAAAACAGGCAAATTTAGTTAATGAAAAACCTTTCTTACCTGCCCCGGTCGAACCGATAAAGCAAGTGTACAGGTCGAAACCGAAGAAAAACCCTGCCGATTACTCCCTTTCTGAAAAACAGGAATTAGCGGCACGATATAACCGCAATCTGCTCTCCAACGACCGTATAACGACCACCAATGTGCGATACAGTGATTCCGGCGGCACGCGCTATCTGGTTAATTCAGACGGAACGGCTCTTGAACAGAGCTACAGCTTTTGCGGCATCATGTTAGCCGCTATAGCCGTTGACGGACGCAACGTTCAGCGCGCTTATGATGTGAAGGGCGATCTCAGAGGATTCGATAATGTTCTCAATATGGAGGAATCCTGTGAGAACGTAAAAGAACGCGCAATCGAATTGCTGAAAGCCAGGCCATTGGAAGCCGGGGTTTATGATGTGATCGTGGACCCTAAACTGTGCGGCGTTTTCGTGCATGAGGCGTTCGGTCATCTAAGTGAAGCGGACCATATCTATGAAAATCCGCGATTGCGTGAAGTAATGCAGCCGGGTGAACGTTTCGGCCCTGACATTTTAAACATAATCGATGACGGTTCTTTGAAAGGGGAGGCCGGCCATATCGCCTTCGATGACGAGGGGGTGCCCAGCAGACGCACCCAACTGATCAAAGATGGAATCCTTGTCGGCAGGCTGCATAATCGCGAAACGGCGGGGAAAATGGGGGAAAAGCCAACCGGCAACGCGCGCGCAATTTCTTCCAATCACCCCCCAATCGTCCGGATGACCAATACTTTTATTGAACCAGGCGAGAGTAATTTTGAGCAAATGCTGGAAAATACCCCCGACGGACTATATGCCAAAGGGATGCTGGGCGGTCAAACAAACATGGAGATGTTCACTTTCAGTTCGGAAGAAGCCTGGAAAATTGAAAACGGCGAGATTACCGATAAAGTCCGCGATGTTGTCCTTACCGGAAATGTGTTCAAGACGCTGGCCAATATCGATATGATCGGCAGCGATTTCCACATGTTCGGCGGCTTAGGCGGCTGCGGCAAAGGAGGTCAATCGCCGCTTCGGGTCGGCGACGGTGGCCCGCACTGCCGGATCAAAAATGTTGTGATCGGCGGCAGGTAGTTTTTTCGCTCTCCACACCTAACCCGGACAAGCAGGAAAACTCGTTTTTTGTTGCTGTTTGCTATATATTCTATTTTGATCTTCCAAACAAGTGTACTTTCTAACAAATGCGGACTGCCCGGTCCCAGCACGGCGCCCCGAGACCAGGCTGGCGACATAATAACTCGGGGGTATCCAGATATTTCCAGTTCTTTTTTATATTTCCAGTTCTTTTTTCGATTATTTTTTTGCGTCTTTGCGAGAATAGAGTTCGGGTTATACGGCTTTTACGACAGGTCGGGATCGGGATCGCTATCGGGATCGGGATCGGGATCGAATAAAAAAGGGTTTCGACCGCGAAAATCTTGAAGCATCTCGGATTAAAGGTCAAAGAGGATTCTGTCACCTACAAAAGCACTAAAGAACGATTGCGATCCCGATTTCTGGCATTGCTGCATAGTTCACAATCTGAACGGAGTTCAGTGAGGATTGACGAAAAAGCTTGGTATCAAGCTTAATTGTTACTCATTTCACCTCTCAACACCATCCTGCGCCTTGCCCCCCTTGTTAAAAGCATGCTTAACACACCTCATATCCGTCACTGTATCTGCCATCTCTATCAAAAAATCAGGCGCATCCCGTCCTGTTAAACATAATATAACATTTTCAGGAGTGCTTTCAATCAGCGAAGTTACCTTATCAGGTGAAATCAGTTTCTTACTCAACGCACCACAAATTTCGTCGAACACTATTAAATCATAACGCCCAGAGGCGACAGCTTCTGAAGCCAGATGCAACCCTTGCTCTGCGGCCTTTTTATGTTTGTTAAAGTTAGAACTGTTTTCCGGAGGGATAAAGCCCAGCCCGGTGCGGATAAAATCCACATGCGTATTATTTTCAAAAAATAACGCCTCACCGGTCTCGTTGTTAGCGCTTTTAACAAATTGTATGAAACACACGCGCATACCACGCCCGAGCGCACGCACAACCATACCAATCGCCGCCGTCGTTTTCCCCTTTCCAGTTCCCGTTAATACTAATACTCTTGCTTTATCTAACATAGTATTATATTACCGGCTTTAGCCTGCATATTTCATAAACCAACTTCAATATCTAATGTAATAGATTGAATTACAATGTTTTAAGTGTTATTTTTAGGCTTTCGAAATTCACAGTGTGTACAATTGTGTTCTTAAACGATGGATTCAGCCGGAGCGCATTAATCTTTGTATCATTTATATTACCCCTGTTTAAAACCAGGGGCTACCTAACATCGCCTCGTTGAGGCGAAAGCAGGGACCTTGCCCCGGACGGGGCAAAGTACGGTAGCCTCGGGTTTCAACCCGAGGTGATGATTCACGCGTATTTTGCGCCCTGAAAGGGCGCGGTAGATCGTTACTTATTGGCTATGATGCACCTTGTCGGCCACGCCCCCGATACGAAAAAGAACGGGAACTTACTACTGCAGGGAATTTTCCCGTAACTTCAACAGTAAAAAATCACTCCTGCCAATTTGACAGCGGCCATAATTTTCTACAAATGCTGCTGTCGGATTGACAGGCAGTCGTTTGAACACAACAATAAAGTTAAAAGCACCGCGTAATATCCCTATCCGATTGTATAAAAGGGCCTTATATCATAAATATAAAGTTTTAACACAGATCAAATTCGCAAAAAGAGCTCGCAGGCCTTTATCACAAATAAAATTCGTATCTATCTATATATGAGTAATTTAGGAGAGTTTTATACTTTTAACATCAGGAACACAATGAAATATGGCACGTTGTTTGCTTTATTAAGTGATAAATAGGAATTTTTTGTTTCAATTTACCGATGAATAATTTACTATAAGTTTTGGAGGTTTGAAGATGCCGGCTAAACGGATGGTTTATGAACGAGAAGCTCGTGAGAGCGTACTTGAAGGTGTA
>PUNP01000285.1 GCA_003551785.1 Candidatus Brocadiaceae bacterium
AAACTCCCGCTGTGTTTTTCAGTAGCAGTTAAACTGATTTCAGCTCTCTCAAAAATTTGTAGGTGTTTGTTGTTTTTCCTATGTTGAGAATTGTCACATTCCCAATTGTTTCCGGTCTGCCTACCTGGCTGCGCTTGTCTATAACTTTACGGTCTGCTCTGTTTCTGTTCTCGGCTTCTTCCTTTTGTTTCTTATGCCTCATTAACAGCTCGTATATATCTCCGCCGTTGGCTTCAAATACTCTTAGTCTTGCCATTTGATCTACTCCCTGTACTGACCATCCTAAGGGCCTTGAGCTTAACCTGGAGGACAATATATGGCTCACATGTCCTTCTGCACTACAACCTGTATAATCCCTGTTGTACTGGTTCATAATAGCTTCCCAGTTGCCCAGGATATATCTTCTTGCTTCCTGTACAGCCTGGCGCTTGGTTTCTTCCTGTGTCTCATGCAGGATCGCTTCAAACAGTGTCTTGAGATTCTTCAGGTCCCCTTCGTTTATGTATTCCCACATGAACTTCCTCGTATAATTCATATGCCCTGTGGCTACTGCCACATATTTAGATAAATGATACCTGTCCAGTACCAGCGTGCTTCCTCTTATCCACTGGGCTCCTTTTTGGATCCAGCTAGCACCGTCTCCGGAAAGATATATCCGCTCCAGCTTTTGTGTGTCGTATACTTCCTCCAGGTAGTTGCTTACTTCAACCCATAAATCTTCACTTTCTGTATATACTCCGCTAAAGTAACGGGGATTTATTAATTTCCAGCGGTCTTTACCAATTTTCTTTCTTCCTTCATGAACATACACCAGTCGGGGCTGTACACTTTTTCCTGTCTGCAAAGCAACATGGTCTTCATCCGCTTCAATGTAGAGAACTTCCGGAGTGCGCTTTGTTTCTTCTCCGGTACAGCCAACACCTGCCTCGCTATTATCCACTGCACCCAGTTCTCTGATTGTGTTCATCACAGTCTGTGAGCTTAATAGGATATTTTCTGCTGCGGTTTCACCACTTCTTCCATAAGATTCATGCAGGGCTTCACTTATCAGTTCCGCTTTCAGGGAAGTGTCCATCCGGTCATGGGGCTTTAGACCTACCAGCTCATCTGTAAGATGGCTGTACTCTCCGGTTTTCTTATTCCTGTAATAGGTGCGCTGGTACTCTACCTCTCCGAAAGTTGTTGCCAGCGTCTTGGGATTATCCCTGCTCTGAACCACCCAGTGCCTTTTTCTTTCGGGGCTTTGATTGATGATTTCATCCAGTTCCTCCAATGCTTTTCCCGTGATCATAACACCTGCCTGATCCAGTCCTTCCCGCATCGACAAGATAAAGGTTGATATGTCATACTCCTGGCTGGTCATCTTTTCCATCTCTGTTTCATATTTATCCGTGATAATCTGAACTATCTCCTGTATAATGTTTGTCATGAGGTGATCTCCTTTTTGGTTATTTTTGTGTTGTTTCAGATACTTATAATAACACAAACTGGAGATCCCCTCTTTTTTATGCCCTTATTTCTCCCAAAGTAACTTTACACTAACCCCCGCCATTTGGAAGAAAGTCTGATCCACAAGTGATAATGTCCTGGTTAGAGTTTTGGGATTATGTCCCGTTAGGGATGTAGTATACTAACCCTTGTAAATACTAAAACTGCAAGGGGGACATTATGAGAAAGGTGGATTTAAGATTGAACGAACAGCAAAAGTACGAAGTTATTAAAAAACTGGTGGAAACCAGCGGAAACAAAAACACTGCCGCAATAAAGCTGGGTTGTACCAGGCGCCATATCAACCGCTTGGTACAGGGGTATTTGAAACACGGCAAAGCCTATTTTTATCACGGCAATAGAAACCGTGCTCCTGTTAACGCTCTTCCTGTTAAGCTAAAGAACCTCATCACTGATCTTTATAAAAACAAGTATTATGACTCCAACTTTGCTCACTTTGCTGAACTCCTGGGGCGTTTTGAAAACATTCATATATCCAGAAGTGCTGTCAGATCCATCCTCATGGAAAAACAGATTTTGTCCCCCAAGGCTAACAGGGTGACTAAAAAGAAACTGAAAAAACAACTGCAGGAAAAGAGCCTTAAAGCTTCTTCAAAAAAAGAGCAGAACTGTATCCAACAGCAGCTGGTTCTTCTCGAAGACACCCATCCAAGAAGACCGAGATGTGCCCATTTCGGTGAGCTCATTCAGATGGATGCTTCCGATCACCTCTGGTTTGGAAACAAAAATACTTTTCTCCATGTTGCCGTAGATGATTCCACCGGTACTATCGTGGGCGCCCGCTTTGGGCAACAGGAAACCCTTAAGGGCTACTACAACGTCTTTTCACAGATCCTGAAAAGTTATGGCATACCCTACAGGTTCTACACGGACAGGCGCTCTGTCTTTGAGTACACCAGGAAAAATATATCCTGTATCGAAAAAGACCTGTTCACCCAGTTCGGTTACGCCTGCAGGCAGCTGGGCGTCGATATTAAAACTACCAGCATCCCCCAGGCTAAAGGGCGGGTAGAAAGATTGTTTCAGACATTACAATCGCGCCTCCCCATCGAGTTAAGACTGAAAGGCGCGACCACCATCGAGCAGGCCAATGAATTCCTAAACCATTACATAAAAGAATTCA
Source organism: Candidatus Brocadiaceae bacterium (assembly GCA_003551785.1). Next base: position 2,633 of record PUNP01000285.1, read on the forward strand.
ATGACACCTTTGCTCTACCTATAGATTACACTACTTCCGTGTTCGAGTCATCGCCTTCAGATGAAAAAATTAATTTGATTCTGGCTGTTCTGGCTCAGCGCAAAATTGACAGCGGCCATTGCATTAGGTTTGAAAATGCTTTTTACAAGCCTGTTGATAAGCTTGGTAATGCCATTTACTACCGCAAGGGGACTGGCTGTATGGTTATTAAAGCTTATGACGGCAACCTGTTTACCTCCATAGGAGAACAGGTTTATGCACTTGATCCAGTTCCACAACGTGAGAAATCTTCCAGAGACTTTGCTGTCGACAAAGTTCAGGATAGACCGAGAAAGCGTTATGTGCCTCCCATGACTCACCCCTGGAAGGCCAAAACATTTACCGATTATGTCAACACACAAAGTCATTATTTTGAAAACCTGTTACCCCCGTTTGAAGACGTAATTCATTCACAGGAAATTTTCTACTAGGATACACGCCCTTATTTTTTGGGGCCAATAATTTCATTTTTTCGGGACATTTTCCAAAATGCTTGACATTCAAAAAAGTTATAATTATCAATTATTCAAAAAAGTTATAATTATCGATTATTCAATTATTCAATTTCAACCTGGATATAAAGAACCCGGGTCACAATTTTATGACCCGGGCTGGGCAGTCTGTAAATCTCACAGCATGAAAGCGAGTAGATTGTTGGCCAGCAGGAAATATATTGTCAACCCGGTGATGTCCTTAAGGGTTGTGATAAAAGGATCCGAACCTGCAGCCTGGTCAAAACCGAGCTTCCAGAGAATAAAAGGAATTCCGAAGCCAAAAAGGGTGGCAAGGGTGATGGTTATGGTTAGTGATAAGAATATAACCAGGCCCAGTTCAAATATGCCCTGCCAGGCAAAGGCAGCAAGACCGCCTACCAGTCCGATTACAGCCCCCATGGCAAAACCTGCAAGCACTTCTTTGCCCAGGTGACGGGTAAAACGGGAAACATTAATCTGACCAAGCACCAGTCCGCGGGTGAAAATAGTGGA
>PUNP01000569.1 GCA_003551785.1 Candidatus Brocadiaceae bacterium
GCAAAGGCCAGGGGTGCAGCACCTGTTCTTACAGCGGCTGGCTCGAGATTCTGGGCGCCGGTATGGTTGACACCAACGTTTTCGATAACGTCGGCTTTGACAGCGAAAAGTATACCGGTTTCGCTTTCGGGATGGGGATTGAGCGCCGTGCTATGCTTAAATACAGAATTAATGACATCAGGTTGTTCTTCAACGGTGATACCCGATTCCTGAAACAATTCTCCATTTGATTTTACGGAACAGCAGCAATGCAGATCAGCTATAATTGGTTAAAAGATTATTGTAAGCATGAGTTACCCGCGCATGTATTGGCCGAAAAACTCAGCCATGCCGGTATGTGTGTTGAAACGTACGAACCGCGCGACGGCGACTGGATGCTGGATGTCGAAGTCACAAGCAACAGGCCGGATTGTCTCTCCCACCTTGGCCTGGCACGTGAAGTAGCCGCTATGACCGGCACTGAAACCACTTCGCCGCCTATACAGTCCGAAATAACTCAGGCGGAAGATTTCCGTGAATACGCCGACGTTCTTGTGGAATCGACGGACTTATGCCCGCACTACACCGCAAGAGTCATCAAGAATGTAACCGTCGGCCCGTCCCCCGAATGGATGCAGCAAAGGCTTATAACCTGCGGACTCCGCCCCGTAAATAACATCGTCGATATTACCAATTATGTCCTGCTGGAAAGCGGTCAACCAATGCATGCGTTCGATTTAGCCAAAATTCATCAGCGCAAACTGATCGTAAGAAATGCCCGCGAGGGTGAAAAAATAACCACTATCGACGGCACGGAATGCTCACTTTCCGACAATATGTGCGTGATCGCCGATGCGCGCGGGGCTATAGCCGTGGCCGGCATAATGGGTGGAATCAATTCTGAAATAAACGGTAATACGACCGATGTCCTGCTTGAAAGTGCCCGCTTCTCACCACCTGATGTGCGGCGAACGGCCAGAAAATTGGGGCTTTCCAGCGACTCCTCCTACAGATTCGAACGCGGTGTTGATCCGGAAAACGTGGAACGGGCCTCCCGCCGCGCCGCTGAATTGATGAGCGAACTGGCAGGCGGTATAATAGTCCCCGGACTCGCTGATTTACAATACGACAATATAACTGCAACCGAAGTTTCCTTACGATTGGACAGACTCTCAAAAGTACTGGGCATCGCCGTATCCAATGAGAAGGTCAAATCCATTTTCACCGGGCTTGGACTCAATATTATCGATGAAACGGACTCCGCTATTAAAGTTTCCGCACCGCCACGGCGCCCCGACCTCACACGCGAAATCGATTTGATCGAGGAAGTTGTGCGCATTTACGGGTATGACAAAATCCCCGAAACTACCCATATCCCCGTATCTATCGCACCGCAGTCAAAAAAAGAATTGTGCGAGAGGAAAATCAAACGGCTGCTGGCAGGTTACGGTTTTTGTGAACTTGTCACTTCAAGCCTCATTACTCCACAAGCCCCGGCCCAAACTACTCAACCCTGGTTTAACGGCCGTCCAATTGCGCTTCGCAACCCGGTGAGCACGGATAAAACTCACCTGCGGCTTACCAATATGGGAAATTTTCTGTCCGCTAAAAACTACAATAATTCCCATAAGGTTTCTCGTGTCAATCTCTTTGAAATCGGAAAAATATATTTACCCAACGACGATACTTATCAGGAACAGCCAACGGAAAAACGCTGTTTGACAATGCTGAGCGACCGCGATAACGGCTTCTTCGAACTGAAAGGCATATTGGAAAACATCCTTGCCGCCTTATACATTACTTCGGATAGACCAGCAGAGAAACCTGAACAACTTGGTGTTTTTGAAACGGGAAAATCTTTGAATTTCTACCTTGATAACGTTATCTTAGGATGCGTGGGTATATGCAGCAGTAAATTGGCTGCCAGTTTAGACCTTGCCAATGCGCCCGCTTTGATGGAACTGGACTTTGATTTGCTGCTTGAATATGCTTCTATCGAACCACATTTGCGCCCCCTTCCAAAATTCCCCAATGTCAGAAGAGACATAGCTGTCGTCGTCGATGAAAGTTTGCATTGGTCGGATATTGAAAGTTGTGTCCATGCTAATGCTCCGGAAGAATTAGAGGAACTGGTGTTCGTTGACATTTATCGTGGGAAACAGATACCGGATAACAAAAAAAGCGTCACGATATCCATGAGTTTCAGAGCCGCCGACCGAACGCTCCGGAGTGAGGAAGGTGACAAGTTCAGGGATAAAGTCCTGGGCTCTCTTAAAGAAGCTTATGGCGCATATATGAGAAGTTAATTCGAAAGCGACAATTTTTAGAACTTGCACATTTAATTCTGAGGAATTATACGATGAAAGGCCCAAAAGTTACAGTTATAGGAGCAGGAAGTATTTTTTTCGGTCGTCAGGCTATCTGGCAAATGGCACATTCCGAACACCTTAACAAAGGTGTTTTGGCTTTGGTCGACACTAATCCGGCGCACTTAGCTGCTATGGCCAACCTGGCCAGAAAAGTCGTGGAACATACCGGTGTCGATCTGAAAATCGAAGCTGATACTGACCGTCGTAAAGTTATGGCTGATTCTGATTTCGTCGTACTGAGCTTCGCCGACAAATCTGTAAAATACAGAGGTATTGACTGCGAAGCCACTGATCGGCTGGGCGGAATAAAAATGTGCTCCGGCGATACTATCGGTCCGGGCGGCATATTCAGAACCTTACGTGAACTGCCGGAAATTATTAAATGCTGCAATGATGTTGATGAACTCTGCCCGGAAGCCTGGGTTATTAACTACATTAACCCAACGGCAGCAAACGGAAAAGGTATTAAGCTGTATGCCCCACACTTGAAATCTTTTGCACTTTGCGACGGATTGCATATGCCACGTGTCAAAAACAGCTATGCTCGTGCAGCAGGTATTATTGGAGAAGACGAAGTTCTAAGTGAAGAACAAGAATCTGATTTTAATTTGCAAATCTCCGGGCCCAACCACTTTACATGGGTGCTCAGAGCCGATTATCGTGGCGAGAATATGATCCCGGTTATGGCTGAAGAACTGAAAAGGAACGCCTTAACTGATACTGACGGATTGGACACCGGCGCTAAAGCTTTATATAACAATTCCATAACATATAAATTATATAAGGCTTATGGGTATATCCCAGCATGCACCGGACATACTAAAGAATACGTCAGATTTTGGCAAGGATGGGGACGCCACGATGACCCGTTGGGGATTCTTAAAATATGGGAAACTGGTGAACGTTACGAATGGCATTGGAGAATGTGGAACGAAGTCGCCGAATATAATTTGGGCGTCTCCGGCATAGATAAATTTATGGAAAACATGAAGCCTGATCATGCAACGGACATCATAGAAACCATGTGGGCCGGTCTCGATAACCCCTTTTATATGAATACACATAATAACGGTGCCGTCCCCAACATGCCGGATGACGCTTTTCTTGAAATGCTGTGTAAACCCAGCATGGACAAAATAGAAGTCCTCCCTGTCGGCGATGCTCCTGTCGGAATAAGAGGTCTCTGGCAGCAGGTACTTGACACCCATGAACTTACTGCACGTGCGGCTATGGAATGTGATCGGGATTTGCTGTACGCCGCCTTGAACACCGACCCCTTAGCGGTGAATCTTGAAGATAACATGGC
>PUNP01000759.1 GCA_003551785.1 Candidatus Brocadiaceae bacterium
CGCGTGGTATAACAATAACCACTCCCTTCTCCTTTTAACCCAAGGTGGATAGTGTTTCTTACACGTACATCATGATTGAATAGAGCCGATGGAATCCGACCAAACGAAGAAAACCAATTGGTACGATATTGGGCAAGCGTAAATTCTCGCAATTTAGTAAAATTGGAACTGAATCCAATGCTTAATGGTACTATCAGTCCCGTGCGCCCCTCTTCGACACTCAATTTATGAGATTGTTCGAGAAACCAAGCATATATATCAGAACACTTATAAGTATAATAATCCAATACATCATAATGCTTTTTAGTTTTAGCACTGCTAATATACGGCGGATTCCCTATGACCACATCAAACCCGCCGCTATTCATTATCCCATAAAAATCAACCAGCCAGTGGAACGGATTATGCGAGTCCCTCCATTTTTCATATTCCTCCGCGTTGTTTGTATCAACTTCATACACTTCGGCAAGCAGCTTATCGAGCCTGCTCTGTAATGAATTGAGTCTGGCCGTCAAGTCTTTTTTCGCCTGTCTGAAATCCTCTCCATCCATAGTATCGCTCGTCTGCATCTGCTGGAAACGGTGATAGGATTTTTCGGCGAGTTCGGCCTCTTCGATAAAATCGGCAAGCTGCTTTTGTTCTTTTTCCGTTACGGAAAGCAGTCTTTGCTGCCCTGGAATTGCTCCGGATTGGGTTTGCAATGCCTTGCGAACCTGATCCTTCGTCGTGAATCCAACCAAAGAATTGCCCGACCGGATATTAAAATCAATATCCGGCAGCGGCTCCAGGTTGTCAACACTATCGACCTGGGCTGCGAGTTTAAGGAACATGCGGAGCTTGCATATCTCCACGGCCTCCTCCATGATGTCAACGCCGTAGAGGTTGTTGAGAACTATCGACTTGAGAATGAAATAATCACGGTTGGGATGATTCCTGACGTCATCCAGGATGTTTCGGAAATCGTCATATTTCCTATACCGGTCAGCGGTTATTGAGTCGGATGATTCCCCTTTTATCCGCTCCTGCTCTTCGATAAACGATTCCATCCGGTCAAGACAGCCCTCGTAAATCGGCTGTAAAATATTCAGGGCGGCAAAATGGAAAGCTCCCGAACCGCACGCATGGTCAAGGACGGTGAGGGGGCGGTGATACGTCTCATTTGACTGACGCGGCATGCGTCCGGCCACCGAACGCCAGATGGCACGCAACAGATCCGGCCCCTCGCACTCGGCAATCACGTCCTGTGCAAATTGCTGTATGTCGAGGTTGTATGTGACAAAATCATTGATGCGGCGAATCTCGCCGGATTGCAATTTGTTCTTTATCTCAAAATAACGCCTGCGCCGATCAATGACTTCCCGCCATATTTCGGTAGGCAGTGCATACTCTTCCGGGGCAGGTTTGTTCCACTCCGTTCTTTGCGATACGTCTTCCACACCGGCTTCGATTTCCGGCGGGAGGTTGAGTTGAGTACCTTCTTTCATTGCATTATAAATGTACCGGTCGGGGTCTCTCGAAAGCAGGTTCCATATCGAGCTTTCCCCCTCGAATGCGACTTTGCATTGGCTGCGAACCTTATCAAAGATGCGGAGGATGATTGTATTTCGGGAAATGTATTCGGTGATGTCTTCTTTGGTGTAATACGCCCCCATCTGCTTTTGATTGATATACTTTTCGAAGATATAACCGAGCACGTCGGGGTTTATTTCATTATCTCGCCGCAATGGACGTTCATCCAGGTGCCACTGGTAGCGATCAAAGAAACTGAAAAGTTTCTCAAAAGCACTGTCGGCGATATCAATGTCGTGGCCATATAACTGTTCGACCTGATGTTTTTGGAATATACCACCGTTCAAATACGGGACTGTGCCGAGTAAACTTTGCGCTTGTGGTGAGCGGTTTTCCGGCCTTTTGGCGAAGCCTTCGAAAAACAGCGGGCACAGCACGTCCCGATAGAAACGATCTTCACCGCATTTTCGACTTTCCTCAAGCTTCGTATTCAGATAGTCGGGGTCTGCATCAAGGAATCCCTTTTTCTGGATAAAATAGATGAACATTATGCGGTTCAGCATAACGGAAGCGTACCACCGCTGAAACTGCTCATCCGGTATGCCTCCGATAAAATCGAGGAAATCGCTGTGTTCGGACTCAAACCGGTCGTAGAACTTTTTCGTTACCTTCTCTACGTCAAAGGCGGCTTGGACCCGGGAGCTGACATCCGATATTCCGAGCTCCTCTTCTTCTTCGAGCGTTGTTTGGATGAACTGTAATTTCTGAAGTAAAGAGTCTCCTGCATGGTGAATGGTATAACGATGCTCTCTGCTTCGGATGGGTTTACCGTGCTCACGCTTCACCCACTGCCAAACCTGGGTGGTGCGTTTGGAGTCGGTATAAATAACAAAGTGTTCAAAATGGCGCTTGGTTAGCTGGCGGTCTATTTTGAGGCGCGTTGAGTAATCGGGAAGTTCTCCGCATCTTTGGCCGTTACAATGAAAAACCGCCATCCCTTTTTTCTCAGCAACAGGAAAAAGCTCATAAATGTGTTCGTCGATTGCTAACTGAACAGTATTTATTGTTAGACAATCCCAACCGAGATGCTCAATGAATATCGTTTCAAAATCGAATTTTTTAAGTGCTTCACGTAATTGTGCGTTATCCAAAGCCATATTGGTTTCTCAGTTTTGTAAAGATAATTATTGTTTAATGAAAGCAGACTGCGTTACGATTTCAGTTGTTATTATTTTTTCCGAGACAGCCCCAATGAGCAAATGATTTGAGGCGGTTCCTTTTCCTCTTCATCTTTTTCCTCGACAACACACAGTTTATCTTCCCCCCGTAGAGAAACAACCAGCCTGGCCAGATCAGTATTGTCGATACCACTGCGGAGTTGTCTTTTGAGGGTTTTTGCGGCATTTTGCTTGAGCGGGAATTTATAAATTTCGTCAAGTGCCCTTTCAAGGTCACCATAAGGAAACAGCGGGGATTCTTCTTCCAACTCGGCCATATACTCTTTCAATCGCTGATAAGTGCGACATCGTGTCGTCGAAGTCGAGCCAAAGTGGCCTCCTACGTTCTGTTCTTCACTGTGTACATATTCAACCGCTTTCTGTACTAACTCGTGATGTTGGTCAAGCCGCTCCACGGGTGGAGTATCAGGAGAACAACGGGCTGCTTTCAGGATTTGAAACTGAGACTCCGAATAACTGCGTCCCTCTTTATCCATCCACGCCAGAGCATTCGTGCCGCGATTGGTTCTCATAAACACCAAGGCGCCTTCATCCGGTCCCTCGCCGTCAACATGTTTAGTGGAATACACTACGTCCTGTAATTGGGGGATTATGTTTTTGAGTTTAGGATTATTCTCTGACGCCGTTCGCCATATTTCCAACGCATAGGAAGCCAAATCGACTTCACTATCCGGATCATCGTCAAGAATGCCTGATTTTTCGTTGTAAAGGTCCACAACCTTTCGGTCATTTTTATCATCTTCAAAAAATGCTTCGTCAGCTCCAACAACTTCCGCATTTTCTTGTAACCTCACGCGAACCCGGTTACGTAAATTGAGAATCTTTTCTACGCCGTCAGCGGGCATAAAAGAATAACAGGAGATATTTTCAGCTTTTTGTCCGATCCTGTCCACACGCCCGGCTC
>PUNP01000353.1 GCA_003551785.1 Candidatus Brocadiaceae bacterium
GAGTTAATGGCCTGGCTGCCCAGGTCAAAGATGCCCCTTACCGTGTAGCTGCTGGCCGGACCGTCCAGGTTAGAAAGCCTGATCAGGTCGCCCGGGGCAAGCCCCAGTTCTTCAGCCAGGTCAACACCAATCATGACCTGGCTTTTGCCGACCACAAAGTCTCCCTCCACCATCCGCTCTTCTATATTATAGATCGGATCGGCGCGGTTTAGATCAACTCCGCGGATGCGAACCGATACATTTTTTTCGCCGCGGGATAAAAACCCGGAACCTTCCGCCACGGGTGAAACGGCGGTGAATAGCTCACGGCGGCCGAGCTGCTCAACCAGGTGGTCCCAGTCATTCAAGGGCCTGGTGGTATCAAATAGCCCGCCGGTGCGGCTTAAGACAACCCTGTTTTCTTCGGCAGGAAACAGGCTCTGCAGGGGATCTTCCCGGGAGCTGATCACTATGTGGGGTGAGCTGCCCACGGTGGTATTAACCAGGTCCTGCTGCAGGCCGGTGATTAAAATATTTAAAAAGATCAGCACAGATATACCGATGGCAATGCCGACGGCTATAAACAGGGTCTGCGATCTTCCTTCTATTAAAAACCTGAACGCTGCTTTCCAGATAAACATCAATTACTGCTTCCTGTTCCACTTAATCTGATTCTCTGCCCGTCGGAGAGGTCCAGTTCGGTTAAAACCTTATCGCCGGGCTGCAGGCCTTCTTGGACAAGCAACAGCCCGCTGCCAAGTTCTTTTACTTCTACTACCTGCTTTTTGGCAAGGCCGTCATCTTCTATGAAAACATAAACCCGCTCATTTTCACGGAAAGTGTAAACCTGATCTAAAACAAGACTATCTGCAATTCGTCCGGTAATAATTTCTGCACTTACTGCCAGGTCGGGCAGCAGGTCTGGTTCAAAGCTGTCCAGCCTGAAGCGGACCGGGAGAGTGCCGCGGTCGCGATCAACAGAACTGGCAAGGCGGTCTACTTTACCCTGGAAGAGCTGATCCGGGAAAGCGCTGCTGCTGATCAGCACTTCCTGGCCGACTGCTATAGCCCCGGCAAACTCTTCATCTACAAGTGCCTCAATAACAGTGCTGGCAGTACCAGGTATAATTGTACCTATTTCCTGCCCTGTTGATACAAACTGGCCCCTATTTGCAACAATACTGGTAATTACCCCGCCGAAAGGTGCTTTTAGCTCGGTTTGTTCCAATTCCAGGCGAGCCTGGTCAAGCTGGTTTTGAACCTGATCCACGTTAAGGCGGGCCTGGCGCAGCTCCTCGTTTTCGAGGGCTGACAATGTTGAAGCTGCAGATCTTTTCTGGGACAGGGCAATATCCCTTTCCCTGGCCAGGTTATCAGTTTCCCTTTCGGCCTGCTGCAGCTCTTCCCTGGCCAGTTCCAGGTTATCTATGGCTTTTTCCCATTCAAAAAAAGCTTCATCCAGCTCATCTCGTTCTATCTCATCACGGTCAAAGAGTTCTTTTTTCTGATCATAGTTTTCCCTTGCATCCTGTTCATCTTCCTCTGCCTCTTCAACTTTCTCGAGGGCCGGCTCCAAAAGGTCTTCGACAGCTATATCTAAAGCACTTTCGGCAGTTTCCGCCCGTTTTTCGGCCTGGATCAGGTTTTCACGGGCCTGCTCCTGCTCCCGGTTCTGCAGCCTATCCAGGGCCAGGCGGGCGCTGTCCAGCTGATTTTCGCTCTGCCTGATCTGGCTTTGAGCCTGGCTATCATCCAGGCGGGCGATTACATCGCCTGTTGATACCTGGTCCCCTTCCTCAAAAAGCAATTCAACCATTCTTCCAGGACGTTCAAAAGAAAGGGTTACTGCCCCTTCACCGATAACCCTGCCTGAAACCAGCAGGGTTTCAACTGCTTCTTCCTGTTCCATCTCAAGGTATGTAACCTCCGGAACGCTCAGTATGGACCAGGCAAAGTATGCGCCCAGCCCGACTATTATCAATACAATTACGATTAAAACCTTTTTAAACAATTAATCACCCCTAAATTGAGAAACAGTGACATCAATATCCCCAAATTGTTTATATATTAGTATTCGTTACTAATTTACTCTGTTCCTTTTTTACAGAACGCAACTTTTTAATATTAAGTGATAATAATTAATAACTATTTTACCTTAAATACCCATTAATGTGTAGATGGGGAATTAATCAAATTTTTTTTGACAAGCCCGCAAGGTATCGGTTATATTAAGAAGAAATTTTCCTATCATTCAAGTAGCCATTATATATTTAATTACAACAGGGGGAGTAGATAATGTCCGGTCAGAGAAATAAAAACCTGCCTGCAGAAGAAGTATTAAATTCCTTTGCCATAGTTCAGCAGCAGTGCGATACCTGTGCACTGCAGCTGGAGCTGCCAGCTGACATCTCAGAAATAATAAAGAACCCGATGCGAGAAATACAGGTTTCTATCCCGGTGCGGATGGATGACGGCTCGATTAAGGTTTTTACCGGTTTCCGGGTGCAGCACAACGATGCCCTCGGCCCGACCAAGGGGGGTATCCGCTTTCACCCCGATGAAACGATTGATACCATCCGCGCTTTAGCGGCCTGGATGAGCTGGAAATGCGCCCTGCTGGAACTGCCTCTGGGTGGGGCCAAAGGCGGGGTAATCTGCAATCCCCGGGAGATGTCCCAGGGAGAACTGGAAAGACTCAGCCGGGGGTATGTTCAGAAAATCTGGCAGCTAATCGGTCCCGACATGGATATCCCTGCCCCTGATGTCTACACCAACCCCCAGATCATGGCCTGGATGATGGATGAATACTCGAAGATTGCCGGCAAAAACCAGTTTGGCGTAATTACCGGCAAGCCCCTACATGTTGGCGGCTCAATCGGAAGAAACACGGCAACCGCCCGCGGCGGGATTTACGTGATAGAAGAAGCTGCCCGCACCGCCGGGATGGACTTAAGAAACGCCACCCTGGCCGTCCAGGGTTACGGTAACGCCGGCTATAACCTGGCTTTCCTGGCCCATGATATCTTCGGCAGTAAGGTTGTAGCCGTAACCGACCAGAGCGGGGGGATTTACTGCAAGGAAGGCTTTGACCCGGTTAAGGTTTTTAACCATAAGAAAGCGACCGGTTCGGTTGCCGGCTTCCCGGGGACAGAACCGATTGCAAATGAAGAGCTTTTTGCCCTTGACGTTGATATACTCTGCCCGAGCGCCCTGGAAAATGTGATTACCGATAAAAATGCAGATTCAATCCGGGCCAAGATTATCGCCGAGCTGGCCAACGGACCGACTACTCCTGAAGCAGACGACATTTTATACGATAAAGGCATCCAGGTTCTACCCGACTTCCTCTGCAATGCCGGCGGAGTGACAGTTTCCTACTTTGAAATGGTGCAGAACTTCACCATGCTTTACTGGGATGAAGGAGAAGTGTTTGAGCGCCTGAAGAAAAAGATGGCTGCCGCTTACCACTCGGTGCTGAATTCCTCGGAGAAGCACGGCATCAATATGCGGCAGGCCGCCTACATGGTTGCGGTAAAGAGGATTGCCGACACCATGGTCTTAAGGGGCTGGGCTTAAGGCACGATTACATCGATCATGCCGGGCAAGATGCCATATTCAATCTTATCCTGGGGAACCAGAAAAAGCTCCCCGTCAGAGTGTGCCGGTGAA
>PUNP01001035.1 GCA_003551785.1 Candidatus Brocadiaceae bacterium
CCCCATGAAGGGAACTTGCAAGAGAGCCAACCACTGCATAAGGGATATCGAGTTTTTCCAGCAACCGTGTGACTACTGCGGCTACACGTGCCGGTTCACCTATCTGCATATTTCAGTATCCCTCCTTTTCCGGGTCCCATCCGAAAACTTTTACCATAGTTTCTCTGTCGAGCCAGAGCGAGGCAAGGCGGAGTTTCAGTTCCTTTTCAGGAATATCTCCGTATTTTTCTCTTATACGGGCAAGGGCCATCTTCTGAACGGTTCGGGTCAGCGCATCGACCTGCCGCATCTTATCGGCTGGTTTCATGCGCCTGTAACCGTCGATCATCACACGGAGTGCCTGATCGGATGTATCGTTTATCTCCATTGTTGATAATCCTGAAAGAAGCACTGGAGCATTCAAACATTAAGTGGCTTGATAGAACTGAGTTCTTTCTCAAGTTTTTGTGTGGCATCCCAGATATCTATTGCATTCTGAGCATTGAGCCAGAATTCCACGGAATTACCGAACATCCGGCTCAGCTTGACAGCCATTTCGGGACTCAGCGAACGTCTCTCGTGCAGCAGATCACTGACAGTCTGCCTGGAAACCCTCAGAGCTTCGGCCATACGTGTAACTGTCAACCCGTAATCCGGCAGAAAATCCTCACGCAGAATTTCTCCGGGGTGCGGCGGGCGAACCTCCATTTCTCTCGTATTTTTTAATGGCATGGGATACGTCCTCCTCAATGGTAATCCGTAATCTCAACATCAAAAGTTTTTATCATATACATCTTGAGTGTAAACTGTCACGCCACAGATGTCAAGTTTCAACAAATAAAGAAAACTCATTGATCACATACCTCACTATCCGATAAATATGAATTCCTTTGGTATATTTCGGACACCCCCTTGGCCTCATTCCCTGAATAATTTGCACAGTTCTCTTTAATTCGACTGTAATTGGACTGAAAATCTGTGACTAATTTACAATTAGCCAGCTCTTTTTCAGTAAGGTAATCTTCATCGGACCCTGTGATTACGGCCGCGTATTTTATGTGAGTTTTGAAACCATTGCTATCAAAGCTAAAAAGCTTACCCCCATTATGGTAAAAATCCACCCGATTATCTCTTATCGCAAGAAAAACATTTCCCTTAATGCAGTCTGGTTTGAGCTTGTTTTGCCAGAATTGGTTTTCCTTCAAACTATTGATCACATTCTCATTTAATCGTCTTCACATCGCTAAAAACTCCTCCTAAAAAAGTTACAGTTTGCCACCTACACTTCCCACCATTCTCCATCGGGGTGGGTTTCCACGTTCGAAAAAAGTTCGGAATAATGTTCTGGATGAAAGCTGTGAATCGGCACAACTTTCTCCGGATTCATGGCCTCAGCCAGTTTCTTCAACTCCTTCGGGGCCGCATGGCCAGATGTATGAATACTGTATTTCGGAATGTTATGCTTCTTTAGCCACTTTTTCACCCTGTCATAATTGCCCTCATCCCAGTATCCTTCCCAGAGCGAATAGACATAAACAGCATCAGCTAAACAATCACCCTTCACAAGGTCTTTCATGTGCAACGGACGAAAAAGAAAGGTCGAACTGGAAGCAATACCTTTCAGATGTTTCTGGAATAGGCGATTTTTTGAATGTTTTCTGAGCAGTCCGAACCATTCATATTCTTTGATCTGAACACGCTGGGTCCAAGGAACGAAAAGCGAAACTTCATCCCAATACGACTGCGGGATACTCTTTTTCCCGGTCGCTTCCAATACCGCAGCCGTATATAGGTCGACTATAAGCTTCCGTCCCGTTCGTTTGGATGCTCTGAAAATGGAAACTATACGGTCGATATTCTGACCGGAAGCCTGGACAAGGGCCATGCCCGTTGTTTCGGTAAAAAGATCGACCATCTGATTTTCTATATCGGGTTCCGTCGGAAACTCCTGGTCCTCGTCGAGGCGGCCCAGGGAAGCCCCTTCCAGGAGAAGAATATCTACATTGTCGGGCGGCTTGTTGGTCATAGATTTAAACAGGGAGGCCTTTCGCCCGTGTCCTCGCAGATCGCCGCTGTAAAAAACGCGCTTGTCTCTGTCGTCAATCAGCAGCGCATACGCATCAAAGGCGGAGTGGTCCACCAGGAAGGGTGTTATGGTAAAGGGGCCGATATCAAAACTCTTTTCGGACTTATAATCCCATCCGGGAGCCGGAGGCGGGCAGTCAAACGGCATAAAAGGTGCCGCCGCTTCCAGTATCTTCCGGGCTCCGGATCCTATCCCGACGGGGATATCCCGGGAAACATGGCACAGCAACCCGTGGTGATCGAGGTGGGGATGAGAGATAAGAATGCCGAGCAGAGATGGATCGCTGCCGTCCAATCCTTTCACATCGGGCAGATACTTTTCGCCGTTCCCCTCCGCATCCAGCGGCAGGCCCAGATCCAGCAGAAGCCGTTTGCCGCCGCTTTTAAGTTCGACACAGCTTCCGCCTATCTGTCTGCTGCCTCGGTGAATACATATTTCCATAAATTCCTCCTGTTTAAGGCCGACCGTTAGCCCGGATATTTTATAAACCAACGACAATCTTTAATATAACAGCTTGATAATAAACACATTAAGTATCATTTTCCCTGTTTCTCAAATTTACAGTGTGTAATTACGCGCCATAAACGGCAGTTTACCCTCTCGGGCGCGTCTTCAGCGGCGCATCTGTGAAAAGTCTGCACTTGCAGTTGTATCGTTTTATATTCGTGCAGCCGTAACGTTTTCAGGGGTCGTTACATTGCCAGCCATTTTAATGATCAATGGGGAATACCGTCAAAAGTTTTTGCAAGCTTTTTTCTAAAAAGCGGAGCGGCGTTTGACATTTGCCACATCTGCATCACTGGAAACGCGTGAACTATCCGGGTTAGGAGTCTGATCGAAAAAGTGTAAAATAAACGCTTCAATCAGACAAGAGGCCTGTCCAAATCGTATAGCACGCATCCGTGCGTGCGCCCCGGACAGGCAGGGATGCCTGTCATACTTTCCGGATGTATATTAACTGTTTAGTAAGTAGAATTCAAAAAACATCCTCATATTTTTCAAGAGCTTCTTTAAACTCGTCAGGAAAGTGCGCTTTAAGATAAGCGGCGCGGTAGGCCATTAAAGCGTAATTAACCGCTGTAGCTTTACTGTATAAATGGCCGGCAGAACGATTCATCAATTCAAAAACGTTCATCGCCTTACTTTCCCTCATATGCATTGCAGCCGCGCCGCTGCGAAACCTCTCCCGAGCTTCTTCTACGATATCAGTATTTTGCCTGTAATCCGGCAAAATCATGCCTTTGTGCAGACGTCGGGTTTCGTTTGTGCTCATATCCGCCAGAATATTGCAAATTTTAAAAGCCTGTTCCTGATACAACATCAAACCATAAGTCGATTCAAGTATTTCCGCGCATGCAATTTCCGATCCGGCGTCCTTTCCATTCCTTCGTTCTATATACTCTTCAGTCATCCCCCCTTCAATAGGCCCGGGTCTGTAAAGCGAAATAGCAGCAGCGAGGTGTTCTATGCAAGCGGGTTTCAGGCGGCGCAGCAATTCCCTGATGCCTTCGCTGCCGAGTGCATGCACCCCCTCTGTGTCGCCTTCACGAAGGAGTTTCCATGTTTTTCCATCCAC
>PUNP01000483.1 GCA_003551785.1 Candidatus Brocadiaceae bacterium
AGGAAGCAATGAAGGAAAATCCCAACAAACCGCCGCATTTTCTGTGGAATGCTAAGATGCGTTTCGGTAAGACGTTTGCCGCCTATCAGCTTGCCCTGAAGATGGGCTGGACAAAGGTGTTGGTGCTGACTTTTAAACCTGCTGTTGAAAACGCCTGGGAAGAAGACTTGAAACGCCATGTTGATTTTGGAGACTGGCAGTTTATCTCGCATAATGGGCTGACATACGAAGAAGCGGACAAGTACAAGCCTTTTGTATGCTTCGGATCTTTCCAGGATTATTTAGGTAGAAATAGGGAGACTGGCGGGATTAAAACTAAAAATGAATGGGTACATACGATCAACTGGGATTGTGTTATTTTTGATGAGTATCATTACGGGGCCTGGCGTGAGAATGCCCAAGACCTGTTTGAGGCGGAAGAGAAGGAGGAAAGAAAGGTTGCCGAGGGAGAGGGGCTTCAGTATTACGATGAAGACATCATGCCCATTACCACGGATGCCTATCTGTATTTATCCGGCACACCATTTCGTGCAATCGCTTCTGGGGAGTTTATCGAAGAACAGATTTTTAACTGGACTTATTCGGATGAGCAGGCCGCCAAATACGAATGGGGCGACAAAGATAACCCTTATGCCTGTATGCCCCGCATGGTAATGATGACCTACCAGATGCCGGATAATATTCGCGAGATAGCGATGCAGGGAGAGTTCGATGAGTTCGATCTGAATGTTTTCTTCTCCGCCGAAGGAGAAGATATAAACGCAAAGTTTAAATATGAAGATGAGGTGCAGAAGTGGCTGGATCTGATACGGGGAGCTTTTCAGCCGACCACGGTGGATAATCTGAAAATGGGGGCCAAAAAGCCTCCCTTACCGTTTTCTCATGCGCCATTGCTGAATGTATTGAATCACACTTTCTGGTTCTTACCGAGTGTCGCCTCGTGTTATGCCATGTGCAACCTGTTAGGACAAAGGCAGAACAAATTTTACTGGGATTACCGGATTATTGTTGCTGCAGGGGCCGCCGCCGGGATCGGTGTTGAGGCTCTCGCCCCTGTCGAAGAGGCGATGGATGATCCGTTACGTACCAAAACGATTACTCTGTCCTGTGGGAAGTTGACCACCGGAGTGACGGTCAGGCCATGGACGGGGATATTCATGTTGCGTAACTGTTCTAGCCCGGAGACTTATTTCCAGGCGGCATTCCGCGTGCAGAATCCCTGGGTAGTGAAGAATTCGGACGGGCGCACCCCTAATGATGAGCAGATTATGAAGAAAGAATGCTATGTGTTCGATTTCGCACCGGACAGGGCACTGCGACAGATTGCTGATTATAGTTGCCGTCTGAATGTGGAGGAGTCTAATCCGGAAAAGAAAGTAGAGGAATTTATCAGTTTCCTGCCGGTTCTGGCTTATGACGGCAGCTCGATGAAGCAGATTGATGCCAGAGGTATTCTGGATATTGCTATGAGCGGCACTTCGGCTACGATGCTGGCAAAGAGATGGGAAAGCGCACTGCTTGTAAATGTGGATAATGACACTTTGAAACGGCTTATGACTAGTGAAGAGGCCATGGAAGCACTGGAGAATATCGAGGGGTTTCGCAGCCTGAATCAGGAGATAGAAACCATTATCAACAAATCGGAGGCGGTGAAAAAGACACGAAAGGAAAAGAACAACGAGGAGATGTCCATTCAGGAGAAGAAGGAACTAAGCGAAGAGGAAAAGGAATACAAAAAGAAACGCAAGAAAATTCAGGAAAAACTGATCAAATTTGCTACCCGTATTCCCGTGTTTATGTATCTTACCGATTACCGTGAACGTTGCTTGAGGGATGTGATTACGCAGTTGGAACCGGTACTTTTTAGAAAGGTTACAGGGCTAAGCGTTAAGGAATTCGAGCTGCTTGTCAGTCTGAATGTCTTCAATAGCGCATTGATGAATGATGCCGTGTATAAGTTTAAACGGTACGAGGATTCAAGTTTAGTTTATACGGGAATAAACCGTCATAAAGATGAGGATGTTGGACTGTACGATACGGTATTAAGTTCGGCAGAATTTCGAGCAACATTTGTAAACGAGGAATAAGAAATGCGATAGAAACTTTTGCTGGAGGAAATTTGATGAAAAACGTTCAGAAACCGGATCATGTTAGTTTAAAAACATAAAGGGACGTTCAAGAAGGCGAAACGGCAGCGGAAAGAAAAAGAGGACACTCAGCAGGAGTTTTTGTGCGGGGGAAACAAAAAGGACCTCTAAATTTTGAACTTTATAGAGGACAGTATCATGAAAAACCAAGATGATTTATTCCATTGGATGTGGTATACTTTTTTATGCGTGGGCGAAATGGACAAAGAGCGGTGTAATTGTCCGGACAAGACACTTCAAAGTTTTTTTAACGAATTTGTAGACTCACATCAACATCTCAAACAAAACAAAGATAAATTTCAGCTAATCAATCAAGGATTAATCATGCTGGGAGCATATGCGATTCTTGTATTTCCCAAAGAGTATTTTTCCAAAGAACTTGTTGATCAATTTGAAAAGGATGGTTCTCCGCCTAAAATAGAGCATTTCAAAAAAGAGATAGACTGTGATAACGCTATGTCTGATAGGGCGAAATTTTTAAAAAAAATCAGGCATGCGATTGCTCATGCAAATGTTGAATTTAACTATGAGCTCAGAACCGATGATTCAACATCAATGAGATTATGGAATAAAAATCCCTATAAGGGTTATAAAGTAGATTTCCAAGTTACAATCTCAGTTCGAGACGTTTTCGATTTTTTAAATGAAGTTGCTCACCAATTTTCGAGGTTTCTTTAAAACAGAATACAGGGCAGTACTTAAATCCGCCGTCAGTTGTTTTTCCTAACGAAGGGCGAGGGCACGAAAGGGTCATGGGACTGAATAAGCGGAGACCACGACGACTCTGGACACCGATTACGAAGATCCTGGACAGTTCCCTGGTGCAGCCGGTGTCCTTATTGCCTTCTTTTTGTCACCCGCACGTCGTGCATAAAGATCTCATTCAGGACCAAGCCATTCTGCCAATGTATGGCTTATGTATGCTTTGTGTATGGTTGGGGGTTTCACAAGTCTTTGAAAATAAGCAAGTAATGTTTATCGATGTATAGAATGTATGGTTTAGACGGAATCCTTTTCACATATACAGAGAGCCCTCAAGAACGGGATATTAAAAGGGGGCTTATAGGGGGTTTCCTGCAAAACTATACATACCATACATTATACCGGAATTGTACTCATAACTACTTCATCCTGAAAGCGTTATACAATGTATGGTTTCACCCGAACCCTACATTAACCATACATAAAGCATACATCCTGAGCCAGATGACGGTTTCCGCAACTCGGTTGAAGGCTGGTTTTTTAAGCAATCAGATAAATCGGCGCAGCTTTATCAGGAAATAGAAAAAGGCACAAAGATGGTTTTATCAACAGAAACAAAGAGAGCAACAGGAGCTTCTTGCAGCGGATGGGGATGATGAATAAACTGACTAGCCTGATTAATTCATGAGCCATCTACTGCGAGGCGCCATTGCACGCGATCTCAACAACTTGCAGCCGCCACCGACCTTGACGTACATCAGTACGCCCGCGCCCGGTTCACGGCTGTA
>PUNP01000635.1 GCA_003551785.1 Candidatus Brocadiaceae bacterium
CGATAAAGAGTTTCATCAAAGTGCGGCCTGTGTATCATCATCTTTGGCGCAGGATTCGAGCGCATGTGCTTATATGTTTTTTGTCTTATTATCTAACGTGGTGGATGAGAGAGGAGCTGAAAGCCAAAGGCATAAATACGGAATTGACAACGGTGCTGAAGCGCTGGGATCAGCTTTCGGTGTCTGAGTTGAGGGTCAAGGCGGATGCAGATACAGTAGTTCAGTGGAACTGGTCTCTGGGCGAAGTGGGCGTGAAGGTGAAAGAAGAGATTGAGCAGGTTGGTTTATGGAACTCGCTTAATAGCTACAAATCCCAATGTAGTGCCCTCAGACGAGATATTTGAAGATGCCTGAAATGCCCTGGTATGCCCCTATTATGCTTTTTTAAAGCATAATAGTATTTTTCTGAAAATAGAAAAATCGGGGGAACCTAAGTTATTACAGAAAGGAAAGGCCTCTAAGTGTGAAACTCTTTTGAAATCCAGTATTTTAAGTTGCCTGTGCAAGCGGGCATTTTATGACGCATTGTTCGGCAATAGTCGGTCGCTTTTTCGTAATCGGGTCATGTTGTTCTAAGGCGTCGGCAAGGGCTTTGGGAGTTATCTCCCGTGGCGGAGAGAGATCGACAGGTGAACCCATTACTCCGAAACCGGAATCGGCAGGCAGGAAATAACGTTTGTCCCAATCGCACCTCTTATAATCCCTGTCCGTGAAAGATATGCGGTTGCCGTCGATGTCAATCGTCACCTTCTCAGTGAAGGCGTTTACGGGGCAAACATCGATACAGGTCTCACAGTCTCCGCAGCAATCGTAAATATCAGGGGAATCCGGGGCCAGAGAAGCACCCGTTATGATCGCTAAGAATGTTTGATTCAACCCAAATTGCCTCGTCACCGGCATTCCTGACCGGGAAAGGGTTGCTAATCCGGAAGCGACAGCTGCAAATCTGCAGGAGAATTTATCGTGCAAATCACCCCTTACCGAAGCGGTATACCCGCCGGTGCCGAGAGGATCGAAACTTATCCCCGATCGATAGCCGGCCGAATTAAGCATTGAAACGAGATCAAGCGCATAGCGGGTGAGTAAAAATTGAGATTCATATCTTGAGAAGACATAGGGACCGACAGTTTTTGCTGGTGGAGAGCCTGCATATTCGACCGGCGTAGAATTGTAATGCAGACCGAGAACGATCGCTGATTTTGCCCCTTTCAGGAGTTCTTCCGGTGTTTTCACAGCAAGAGTTTCCTCAGTGATTTCAGGGGCGAAAGGTTCGAACAGACCCTTTTGATCCCGCGCGTTCAAAACGGTTCTGCCGTCATAAACCGGTTTGACTTCTTCTGCCAGCCGGGCCAGAGTTTTGGCTGAGGCCACACCGAAAAGGTCGATTTCCAAGCGTTTGGCCCGATTGGCAAGCGCCGGTTTCAGATTTTTCCGGAGAGAGCTATATGAAGAGGTCTCTTCCTGGGAAAAAGAAGGCAGTTCGGCTGAGGTTATTACATTTTGCAGAGAGTCGGCGTTTTCAGCCGCCGTGCCCTGTAGCAACACATCAAGTGTTTGGCTGTCCAGTGGATTGTGGCAAACAACGCTAAAGCCCTCGTCTTCAAGGATTCTTGAGATTCTATACGCGGCAAAAGCGGTTTTATCGCTGGCGGCTGATTTTATACGCGATTCCGATATTGCATCTCCCGTCTTCTGAGAATCTATTCGAAAATAGGGAACCAGAAGCGATTTGCCGTCCGGGAGCAGATTTTCAATGTCGACCTCCTTGCTGGCTAAATCCTCCGGACTCAGGATAACGACTTCATCACATCCGTAGCGGGATGATATCCCTTTGATTTTCTCTATCATTGAACGCTTCGATACTGTACCCCCGCCGCTGTCTCTTTTTTTTCTTCGTGGAGCATCCGTATAGGATCTATCAAAAGAACGTATGGGAGCCGGCAGGCAGTATCTCAGGCAGGAGCCGAATTCTCCGCTGCGGCGGCCGTGTTTTTCAACGTATTCCAGTATGACTTCCTCGTCCACCTTCTCCGGGATATCAAGGTCGAGATCAAGGTCAAAATGCTCTCCCCACGCACATCGCCAGAGATTTTTATTGGCATAACGGTACACCCGACCTGATATTTTCACTTCATTCCAGCCGTTTATTTCCTTTGTCAGGGCACCGGACATGCAGTGTTTTTTGCAGAGCCCGCAATCATCGCAGAGTTCTTCATCAAGAAGCGGAGTCGGTTCCAATTCAGCGGAAGTAATGACCTGTACAAATCTGTTGCGTGGCCCATATTCGGGAGTGAGGGCCAGGCCGGAATAACCAAAATCAGCCAGGCCGGCCGCTACTGCAGCATGAATATGAGAGACCTCCGGAGCGAAATGCTCTCTCAACCCTTCATGGCCCCTGTAGCGCCATATATTGGACGACACAATGGGCACACTTTTCCACCCGGCATCTTCCAGAAAGCGGCCCATCCTGAAACTGATCTCGTCAAGCATGGAGTTCATTGTGTATTGCACCGCATAGGGTCCTATGTCCTGCGGATGTGTCTTCCCGCCCATTTCGATGCACCCGTCCGGGTGATGGAGAGCCATAACTACTACGGATTTCGCTTCAGGCAATATCCCCTGAGGGCGCATCATAACAGGTGCGTTTTCGTAACGATCTATACCGGCAATCCCAATCAAATCCGAGCCCATTGACACGGCGTATTCTTTCACTTCATTTGTGAATGACATCTTATTCCCCTGGTATCTTGTAGTAAGCGCCCTATTATCGTAAATATTTCAGTGAACGACGTTGTTCACCATATTAACTGATGTTCAATTAAGAAATCTTAATCAATGATAAATTTATCGTTTTTCTCTCCCTCCTGTCAAATGAAGGCTACCAAAATCTATCCCGAACATTTCATAAACCAACGGCAATATTTAACATAATGTATTGATATCTAATGTTTTAAGTGTCATGTTCTCTCCTGTCGTATTCATACCCCACTCCCCAAAAACAACCTCAAGTTTCCAAGCATAGTATTCATGATTTTTAATAGGTATGCTACTATAATTTTTGTTATCTTACGTATGCTACTTGACAATCGATATCTGATATGATACAATGTTTTTAATATCATAACATTGCTCTTCATTTAAATGATCAGGTTACGACCATGACCATGCAGACAGTAGAAGAAAACAAAACAAAATATGAGAAAATGGCTTGGGACCTAAAGAATGATATTCAACTAGGGGTGTATGCCGCCGGCGGCAAGCTGCCCGTCGAGCAGGAGCTGGCGGAACAGTTCGGAGTCTCGCGCGTGACCACCAGGAATGCGCTCCTCATGCTGGAGCAGGAGGGGTTCATTACCCGCAAGCAAGGAAAAGGGACGTATGTGAATCCTTTACTGAGCAACGGCCGCCCGGTTATCGATCTCAAGCACCTGGGTTTTCTGATGGTCGACGCGGGCCCCAAGTCCGATATCTCAAAAAACATCCACCAGGGCGGAGAATGGCTTGCGAAAAAAAACATCGCTTTGTCTGTGGTGACCCTGAGGACGGAGGAGCTGCTGAGGGGGAACAAGCCCGACATTCTGACGGACGGCCTCCTGCAGGGCGCACTGCTCTACGGCAGCATTTGCCAGTACCATTC
>PUNP01000822.1 GCA_003551785.1 Candidatus Brocadiaceae bacterium
CGTCGATCATGTCCTTTGAATTTATTGGGGTTGGCCCCCTTGCCGGTGGCTTTGAGCTCTACGTAGCCGACCAAAGCGTCGCTTGCATGGATGGCATAGTCAGGTTTACCGAGGTGTCCTTCCAAAAGTGTTTCTCCGGTGCATACTACTTTGGGGCCGACAATACTTCCAACCTGGTTCATAAGTGTTTCGAAGGGTGCCCGGAGCTGGTCTTCATCTTCGCCTTTGGTCAGAGATGACATTTTGATTTTCACATCTTCGGAAAAGTTCTTCAGTGCACTCAGCATTACTTTTTCATCGGGCATCTAATATTCCTCCGTGTATTCTTTCGAGATCGTGAATTCTCAATCCAAATAGAAAAGATACCAATTATTTTTCAGGTTGGGTTATCAAATGTTACGCTTTGCGTTTGTATAATACACTTTCAATGCGGTAAATTCAAGTGGAAAAGCAGAATGGAGTTGCAAACGCATTCTTTTTAGAGTATTATTGCTATTGAAAGGAAGGAAATGCTGCTACGGTCTGCTGGATAGCTTTTTTAGACCGCCTTATGATATTTTACGAGGTTGCTGCACGTTGCGGTAATTTATTTTTAAATTGGGTTAAATGCAATGAAAAGTTTTTGTAATATCGCAATTTCTTATTCAATAATATAGAAAGAGGATTGAAATGCCAATACTTACCCTCTTAGCTGAGGTCGCGATTATATGTATGGTAATTTTTGTTCCATTAAGGCGCTTTATAATCCATAGACCAACAACCCAAAGCATTCTTTTGGCATCAACGGTTACTGCATTTGCAGCACTAACTATCGGCATTTTAATCCCTATAAATGCATTACTCTTTAGCATGTTAGCAGGATTGTCTTGCTTTTTAGTCGGTCAAAAAGCTACTAAAACTTCGGGCAATAGTGGTGCTAAAATGTTGTTCAAATTCTTCCTTTGGTTTTTTCTCTTTTATTTCGTATGTTTTTTTCTTATGGCATGGGTAGGCCTTCCTGCAATGGATTTTGCGTTTTCCCAAAATGGAACTCTTGCAGAAAGTTTCAAACGTTTTATTCTAATGAGTTTCTTTGTTATGCCAGTGGCCTGTATATGGGGTGCTTGGCATCTTGCTTTCAAGTCGGATAAAGCAAAAAAATCTAATCAGGGCGAGTCTTAAAGAACTCTTGTTTTTGAAAACAGAATGAATTAAAGGAAAAGCAAAGCCGCCGGAAGCTTCTGGGGGGTGCTTATCGCGTTCGTGGTCTGCCTTGCCATGCTGGGGGCCGCCCTGTGGTATTGCTTCCAGGTTTTGCAGGCTGCGGGGATTTAGCCTAATCTTATGGATAACTGCTATGAAAGACTTCGTCAAATACTATAACTCAGAACGTCTTCACAGCGCTATTGGCTATATCGCCCCTCTGGATAAACTCCAAGGACGTGATAAGCAAATTATATCCGAAAGAAAACGAAAACTGGCTAATGCCCGTAAAAAACGACAAGAAGAGTGGATGCGAAAACAGAACTTGACAGCCACAGAAGATCAAACTATAATGCCAACAGCCGGTGAAACGGAAGCGGACTATGCTGGGAAATAAACCGCCCGGGATAACCGGCCGAGGTATGCGACAGATGATCGCCTGGGAGCGGGAAAAATCACCTGCTCCCAGCCTCTTCAAAAACCATCTGTCGACACCTCTCATGCCTTAAAAAAATCCGCCGTTTCTTACGTTGATAACCAACTAAGAAATGAAGGGCGAACGTCCAATTCACGCTGAACCAGTACATTAGACAGCGGGCGGGACAATCTCCGCCTCCAATCATAAGCACCTCTGAAAAATCTCAACGGTCTATTAAAAAAGATTATACGTTCCGCTTAGAACTGTCCAAACAGAATGCGCCGGCTGGACAGGTTCATCGACATATTAGAACCAGTCAAGACGCGCAAATATAGTGTTAGTTGAGGAAAATGGGGAAAGATTATAACGGATATCATACTTCGAGTCTTGCCTTAACTGGGGGGGTTTTCTCCCTGGTACTTTGGGGATGGTGGGTGTATGGTATTTTCACCACATTCAGTAATGGGGAGGTCCCGGTCATTGGATGGACAACCGACCACAACATCATTATGGGAATCCTATGGACCATTATGCTCGGTCGACTTTTTATAGGTCAGGGTATTGCGGGGGATTCTGGATTCACTCCTGGACTCCCGCGAACCCTTCACAACATCTTCTTCACTGTTTCCATCTGGAAACGTGGGTACGTGTATCTTCCTTTTTTTGTTTTGAACTTATTCGTCCAATTATATTCCTGGATCATAATCATAACCGTTTGGTTTCCACAACCTCTTCCTCCTCCATTCGGCAAATTTTCTGGGGGTTTTTCGACCGGGATTGTAGGCATCACAATTATTTTTCCGATCTGCCTCGTTGGTAATATTACCGCTTGCCGGCTAATGCGCTCCTTTACTTTGGATACTTTGGAAGAGCCCTGGGAAGTAACAGAATAAAAAAAGTGAAAAGAATTTCCAATATAATTTCTCTGTTTCTAAAAGCATGAACTAAAAGACTGGGGGGGCATAGTAAAACATATATGAGATTAAATGAGCGGGATTTACCTTTAATGCCAATACAGTTGCTCTTACGCTCATCATACTCGCCAGTATTTAGGAACAGCTTATTTCATAACCCGGCCCGAAGCGTCCGACAAAGAGGAACCGCCCGACAGCTCCTGAAACTCGCTAAATTGTATATCGGCCTTCTCAATTCTCTGCTTGCCTCTCACACCACTCGACCGTAGCATTGACGTGCAAACACCACGTTTCCTTCTTTTCCGCGTCCTGAATGCCTGCGCCGCATGTGCAACGGATACGGCTGCCATCCTCGTTCACTGATATATCGAAAGAATCGTTTCCATCCGTCACTTTGTAGAGAATATCATATCCGATATCATCACGCCCACGGCCACCCGAGTCAATCACCTCCCAAACCGGCTCACCGGCCGGCTGCGGATTCGCAAATGCCCTTTCCTTCATCTTCATCTCCTTAATATCCTTAAGCGTATCCATCTGGACGGCCCAGGCGGGAATACGCCACTGCTTGCCTATACGGAGCGCGGGCAGTTCGCCGCGGTAAATGGCATCATACACTGTTCTCTCATTCAATCGCAAGAGTATAGACACCTCCCTGACCTTATAAAACTTTTTCCCTTTTTCGCTCATGTTATCTTACCTCAACATAATTTAGTAAATTCCATCCTGCATTATCCTCTGAGATCGATATTCAGTTACTTTTAAGTTTCCGACCTGCCGATTTCACAATAAATAATGAGATTTGACCGCCTTCACAGCGGGATTTTATTTTAGATAGTCTCCCAACATAGTTTTACCTTACCGGCCTCTGAATCGTCATAGAAAAAGCCCCATAAAAGGGGTTTATTTCATTCTGAGTCATTCTGAACGCCAGTCTCCGAGCTGTAATAGTGCTGTTCGGTATAATCGGTCAGCTTTTCCGGCCATTGAGTTTCATCCGGCGCGATGTCCGCAGCCCGTTCTTCGTTCGCTATCGCATTTGCCCTGGTGCCGGTTCCGAACCTATAGGGCCACAGCGGGCAGGTGGTGCAGGTGCAAAGAGCGACCTCTTTGACC
>PUNP01000788.1 GCA_003551785.1 Candidatus Brocadiaceae bacterium
GAGAAGCCATGGAAGATGAACCGATATTGGAGGAAAGCATACCGGAGGGATTAGACCCGGTAGAGGCAATGGAGATGAAGCTTAAGACAGTGAGATGCAGAGATTTGTATAAAAGACGCGGCAAGACAGTAGAGCCGGTTTTCGGTCAGATAAAGGAGGTTCGACACTGTGAGCGGTTTATGAGACGTGGTTCTGATGCATGTCGCAGCGAATGGTCGCTGATATGCGCTACTCACAATCTTTTGAAGCTGTGGCGAAGTGGAAAATATGTCTCGGCCCCCAGCAGGACCGGGGAAATATGCATGAATTGACAAAAAACAGGCAAATTTAGCTGATTTTTTGCCTATTCATTGGCATCATGAGCGAAAATATGGTTAAATTAGAATAAATTGAAATTAGCTGCGTGAGAGTGAGGGAAATGAGCCGCCTTGCCCATGCAGATGTCCAATCCAACGGTTGGGTTGGAAAATTATTGTGCGACAGGCTCTGGAAATTGAAAATTCCCACATCTGGCAGATTGAAAAAATCGGTGATTTTCACAAAGACCCATTCGATAGAATCAGGAGCGGATTGTTATGACACAGCTTGAACTATTTCGGGCGGCCGTGGAACACAAACGTGGCGACAGTTTTTTGTATTATGCCAATTTCACCCCCGATCTTGAACGCCGCATCAGAGAGCGGTTCGGCGTAGAACAGGAAGAGGATATGGGGGATTTTTTTGGGATGTTCAGCCCGCAGATGGTACCGGAGATTGTTCCTTATGAAACGGAACCTGACTTTTCCCGCTACTACGATGATATTGACATTCCGGCGGATGCATACCTTGACAGGTTCGGCGTCTTGCACGTTCCGGGCGATTTTTACCATTTTAGAAGAAGAATAAGCCCTTTGCGCCATGCGAAGAGTCTCGAAGACATAGAATCTTTTCCTATTCCGATGTTTAAAGAAGGATTTGAGTCGGGTATGTCCCAACTGGCAAAGAAAGCGAACCGGGAAGGCAGGGTTACTGTTACCTGTATCGGGCATATGTATGAGACCGCATGGCAGATAAGGGGATACGAGCAGTTTCTTGAAGACATGCTGCTGCGCCCCGCCTGGTGTGAATCGATTCTGGACAGACTGATGCAGCGCAACAGACAGCTTGCATGTGCCGGTGCAAAGGCCGGAGTGGATTTCTTAAAGACCGGAGATGATGTTGCCAACCAGAACGCGCTCATGTTTTCACCCGACACCTGGCGAAAACTTATTAAATCCCGCTGGAACGCAGTCTATGAGGCCGCAAAATCCATCAAACCGGACATCCAGATTTGGTACCATAGCGACGGGAATATCATGGATATCATACAGGAACTTGTAGATATAGGTGTAACAATACTTAATCCCGTGCAGCCTGAATGTCTCGATCCGGTCAAGGTTAAGGCGCGGTGGGGAGACAGGATCATTCTGGACGGCACCATTGGCACGCAGTCAACCATGCCCTGGGATAAGCCCGAACAGGTGCGCAGTGTTGTGAGAAAACGAATCAAAACGCTGGGATACGACGGCGCCCTGATCCTTTCCCCTACGCACATACTCGAACCGGAAGTGCCGATCGAAAATATTGAGGCGTTCCTGGATTCGGTAGGATAAGCGACAATTACATCACCGATACCGGGAAAAGCGAGAACTTTGCCGCACGGATTAAAGAAGTGCCGGCGAAAAATCCGGGTGACCCTCCGGTAGTCCGGATATGGGGTTGGGGAGATTGTATCAATCTCCATCCGCCTTCCGGTGAGGGCTGGATTGTCACTAACAATATTCTACGTGGTGCACGCAGAAGTGCCGTCAGGGCGACCGGATGTACGCGTTCCGTCATTGCTAACAATATTGCCCGGGATTGCAGAGACGCGGGAATAATCATCGGAGCTGCTTCCCAAAACGCTGTATCGGCAAACACGGTCAGCCAATGTGCGGAGGGTATCACAGTGGCATTCCCCGCACAGAATGGTTTCGTGAGCGGGAGTTCGACCGTGACAGGTAACGTTATCGACAGCAATACGGGGCATGGAATATTGCTGTGTGGAGCGCAATAGTGTGTTATCCAGGGCAATACCGTCACTAATAACGGCATGCATGGTCTCTTCATTACGGATCGGGCCTGTGATATTTCTGCTGAAAAGGAACGATGGCCTGATTATCCCACCCGGTCTGAGAGCCGGCCCAAGGAGATAATTGTATCGGGCAATATTATTTGTTTAAACTCAAAAAGATCTGCGGGTTCATGGGAGAATATCCATGTACGCCGTGCCGGCAATGTTGTGATGAAAGGCAATATACTTGATATTCAACAATACGTTTAATGTCCAAGCAGATCAAGGATTTGTACATATCCCAGCCTTTCACCCCAATCCGCCGGGGTTCTGCCCCATCGCCCTTCTGCATCCGCATCGGCATCGTTTTCCAGCAACTCAGCGACTTTTTCTGCGTTTCCGTCTGCGGATGCAGACAGCAGCGTATGTTTACCGTTACCGCCGCCCGTCGGAAGCAAGGGACGGGCCGAAAAACGCCGAATGGAACCGGCGCCTGGGCCAGCCATAATCCCGGCGCCTATGTTGCCGGCAAGCTGCAGTGGGACCATACGGCTGATGTGGACGAGATACTTGCCGATTTTTACGAAAAATACTGCGGGCCGGTGATGTTCTACGCGGTGGCGGAGTAACAGCGAAAAGCAATGAACAATCAGCGTAGTCGCGGAGGAGAACCCGGCGTCCATCCGCCTCTGTCGTTCATGGCTGCTGGCATACGAGAAAGCCATAAGCGTTGAAAATAACTTTACTCTTTCAGACAAAACTCAGGCACGAAAGGTGTTTTACATCCCACAGACCAACATAAAAAAATATGCCGAACTTCACATATACCGGGTGAGCGGGCTGGAAGGGGCCGGAATTGAAGTGAACGGACATATGCTCAACCATACCTGCGCCGGTGACACTGCCCGCGGCTGGCGCAAGCAGATTGTCCCCGGCGAACTTCTGAAAGAAGGCCGAAATGAGTTCATATTCAGCGGCAATGGGGTGATTGTAGCAGACACGGGAAGCTCTGCCGAAAACAGCCGCGTAACCTACGACGGAGGGGACAACTGGCATCCTGCAGAGGGAGAGTTTATCATTCGCCTGCGAATTCGGGGATATCCGAAGCAGGGGACCGTTACGTCGAAAATCGTCGATACGGCCCTTGCCCTGAATAACGAGCATGAAATAGGCCCACACGCGGAAGCCCGCAAGGTGCGGATCGATGTGGAAGCCGAGCTGCCGGGCGGAACAGGAGTGGAAATTTACCGGCGCGAAGGAGATACCCCATGGTTTGATGCTGCATGGACGGAATGGAAACGAAGCGACGGCATTGATGACCTATCCAGCCGCTATTTCCAATGACGACTGAAGCTTGTTTCCGGGGATGCCGGGTGCTGTGTCTTCTGCAGTTATCGTTCGCTAGTGGTTCATTCCACTTGTTTTTGTGGTTCAGAGGCATTCTGACGAGCTCATTTCAAGGCGCGACGACAAAGTCGACCCCAAAGGGTCCCTGCGGAGCCGCAACGAAGAAATGGCCCGTCAGAATGCCTCCCGCAGGGCCGGGCGGCGGTGGATC
>PUNP01000914.1 GCA_003551785.1 Candidatus Brocadiaceae bacterium
GTAATTGCCGCACCAAATCCGGCGTAAGGTTGAAGTCCTCTATTTCGATATTAAAACGTCCTTTTTCATTTTCCGGCCGGTATTTTCCCCTCAGGGAAACAAAAGTGCCAGGCTGTGTTTCCGAAGGGTGTCCTATAAACGGTCTGCCCTCGACTGCGCCTGTAAGGTTGGCAACATTTACAAAATCCTCCGTCAAATGAATTTTAGCTGAAATATCTTTGACCGGAAGCGGGGAAAAGGGGGGGTGAAAAACGCCCGACTTGACGTTTAATGTGGCTGAGAAGGTTTCCCACTGCTTACCGGACACGAAAAATTCGCCGTCTATCAACCCTGCCGGTTTTAGATAATCCCAGAACCCCGACTTATCGTATTCAAACTCCGGAAAACCAACCAATATATCCTTGTCGAAATAGAAATCTTTGAACTCAGCATGAAGTTCTTTCAGATCGCCTTTCCTATTTAATAATCCATTCAGCGTCACTCTCACCGGCCTTTTATCCTGCAGCATTCTAAAGCTTATATCTGCGAGTTGAATGTTTTGTCGACACACGTTAACTCTCCCTTCCAACTGTTCGATAGGAAAGGGCAGGTCAGGGAGTTTAATGCCTGTGTTACGCACGATAACATCTCCGCGATAATCTAAATTCTGAGGTGACCGGAGATCGCCGTTCAGGAGAAATGTCAAATCGGCTGTTCCTTCAGGATTCCACACATCAAGTTTTTTCGTTTCGATCTCAGGCCAATGCTTTAGCAATTCAGAATCAAACTTTAGAGCGTCCGCTCTAACCTGTAAATTATCAGCAATCCCGTCTTTTGAAACTTTCCCATTTAAACGAATCGTGGCATGTCCTTCACCTTGAGCCGGCTCTCCTGTCAAATCATGGAACTGAATACCCTTGTCGGTGATAAGAAGTTTTCCATGCAGGTTGTCGATGGGCCAGGGAAGTTGATGGGGGGCGATGCCGGCATTTTCCGGATTTATTTCGGCAATAAAGCTGTTATCATCGCCGTTTTCCCGGCTGAAAACGGTTAAATCCATATTTGCGCGTCCCGAGGCTTGCAGTTTTTCCCAAACCTCTTCGCCATAATCGGGGATATACCTTAAAAGCTTTTCGGTTAAAGGCAGGTTTTTACCAACAATATTTACTCTAGTGTATTTTTCGTCTAAATCAGTTTTCCCGCTGACACGGAAGTTAGCTTTTCCTTTTCCATCGGCGTCTTCAGGATGCAGGTATCCCGTGATATTTCTGAAATTTACTTTATGCCCGACAATTTCCACTTCACCGCTCACACCTTCAGTTTGAACAGGGTAGAATTTTGACTTTGCTTTCATACTTTCGGCCTGGATCAAACCACGCCAGGACGGGGAAAAAGTTCCGTCTATTTTGTCAAAATCCAACTCAAACTCACCGTGGGCGATCCCTCTTGGTTCTAACAGTTCCTCTAAATCATGGCCAAGAGGGATAAAGGCCATAAATGCCGCATCCACATTGGTTTTACCAAATCGAGCATACAAATTCAAATTATCCGGCCCGAAATGCCCACTGAGTACCGTTCCGTTCAACGCCCCACCGTGGATATACCCGGTCAGGTTCCACAGCCGCCGGGTAAAGCTTTTACGTCCGACGCTGACATTAATTCCGTGGATTTCACGGGCATTATTATCACCGAACATATGCTCGGCTACTATGTCAACCCTGCCATTTTCAATATGCAGTCTATTGCGCAGAAGCTCCCTGAATCGTGGCTCGTCGAGTTCTATTTCAGCGAGATATTCTTCCCAATCCCATTTTTCCCTGTCAGAGAGATAGTGGACCTGCAGTTCAGGATCAACGATTGTTACTCTGTCCGGTACAAAGCTTCCCCTGGTCAGCAAAAGCCATGGATTCAGTTCGAATATGGCTTCACCAAACTTTGCAATAACAGTATCCTTTTCCGTGTCCACAATACTTCCGCCGGATACTGTAAAATCAAATGCCAATGAGAAACGGGGACTTTGAAGTTCAAGTTTCAGGCCGGGATGGATATTTTCATAAAAAGCTTTTTGGGCCGACCGGCTAAGAATTGTTTCGGAAGTCAGGATGCTCCAAACAATAAAAAACAGCATAAGCATAACCGCTATAGCGCCCGTTGCAGTCAACAATATTTTAAACACCTTCTTCTTCACTTTATCTCACTCCTGAAACACCTTCACTGCGCACAATTCACCGCACATCGAGCATTTATCGGACTTATCCTCGGACTCCAGGAAGAGGTCGAAACGGTGGGGGTCGATAACGTAATGGCGCATTTCTTCCCAATCCCGTTTAACTCTGGCAAGGCTCATTTTCCTGTCGAGTTCTCTCGCGCCAGGCACCTGTTTTTGTAAATCTCCTACATGAGCGGCTATTTTAGACAAAATAACGCCTTCCCTGACATCTTCGGCATCGGGCAATCCGATATGTTCTTTTGGTGTCAGATAACACAGAAAATCCACCCCTGCGCCCGCAGCGATTGCGCCTCCTATGGCGCCGGCATAATGGTCATACCCCGCGGCAATATCGGTTGGCAGGGGGCCCAGAACGTAAAATGGGGCTTCATCACAATAATCCTTTTCCAATTCGACATTTTCTTTAATCTGCCAGATCGGAACGTGTCCGGGGCCTTCTATCATAACTTGCACTCCCCGCTTGCGTGCCCTCTTTCCCAATTCACCGAGCACCTTCAGTTCATGAATCTGGGCCTCATCTGTGGCGTCGTCGATACAACCGGGCCGAAGTCCGTCACCTAAACTGAGGCACAAATCATAATCCTCGGCAATATCCAGTATCCGGTCAAAATGCTCATACAGAAAGTTTTCCTTTTTATTTATTCGCATCCATCGAACCAAAAGCGCGCCACCGCGGCTTACGACTCCCATGAGACGTTTGCTGAGCAATGGTAAGGCGGCCTGGGTTATACCTGAATGAATAGTAACAAAGTCAACTCCATCCTCGGCATGTTTCTCCAGTACTTCCAGATACGAATCGATATTCATGTCCGTTACATCTTTGGTGCTTTTTGCTGCCTGGTAGATAGGGACTGTACCTACAGGTACATTACATGCCTGGATGATAGATTGACGCGTATTGTCTATGTCGTCGCCTGTACTGAGGTCCATCACCGCGTCCGTACCGGCTTCTAATGCGACCTGAAGCTTATGCAGTTCCATTGCGGTGTCGCTTTTCTGTTGTGAAGTCCCGATATTTGCATTAATTTTAGTCTTCAATCCTTTGCCGATCCCAACGGGTTGACAGCTGCTGACTCTCTTTTTGTTCATAGGTATAACTACCTTACCTTCAGCAATAGCTTTACAGAGCACATCAGTCGCTACATATTCTTCTTTGGATACTTCAGCCATCTGGGGTGTTATAATCCCATTTTTCGCTTCTTTGAGTTGATTCGTCATTATTATGTTTCCTTTGTAATGTATTTTCGTTCCTTGGATATTGGATGTTTGTCTTTTTACTTTTTTGACACTCCGGCAGAGTCTGTTCATTTGTATATACGTTGTAGGGGCGACTGGCAGGTCGCCCTGACTGCGCGATTTTGTCCTTGATCGTTCAGGGGCGAACAGCCATTCGCCCCTACAGTCGATTGAGCGACAAAA
>PUNP01000514.1 GCA_003551785.1 Candidatus Brocadiaceae bacterium
CACAATAATAAGCCCCTGCCAAAATATATAGCGCGGCCATCATCGTATCACGGGCCGAATACAACAATTTTTTCGTCGAAGATGCAGTAAAAAGGCCAAGACCATCGATTATAAGGCATACGGGAGTATTGACGCTATCTTCCTCCCTGCTCAAAGCAGACTCGACAGATGCAGTCAGTTCAGATAAATTCGAATTATAATCAACCCATACCGGCGCTCCATTGCAATAAAGTTGCTGGTCAGGCACTAAAGCTCCGAACTCGGTCAACATTTTAGTTTCGGGGACATGCAAAAAAGAATTCAGCTCATGTGTATCGTCCGTAAAATTCACCAATACGGGCGTCCCCAGACGTTCGGTGTAAAAACGGCGGAGCGCCGCCATGACAACCTGAATTGACTGCTCTTTGCTCTCACCAACCTCGGGGATGTCTCTTTTATCACCGGCCTGCATTTTTTCCTTGAGGAATTCCCCCGCCTTTTCCACTACTTTACGGGTCATTTCCACGACGAATTCCGGGCTTTCTCCGCTGACAAAAACACCATGATTTTTGAGAAAAATGAGGTGCGGTAATTGACCGTATTTATCCTTAAACGAGGTAATCGAATCCCGCATTTTTAATGCCAGAGGGTAGCCGAAATCCACATAATCCAAAACAACAAAGGGTGCAAAGCTGTCATCCTTGTAAATTTCATTAAGTATCGCATCGGCTTTGTCACAGCATAAAATAGCATTAAGTGCCGCCGGATGCGTATGGGCAACACAGCGCCCGAGTATGGCATGCAAATTAGTCTCAACCGACGGACGCCCTTTCCGGTCGTCAATGCAATACTGCTCCAGCCGCGAGGCGATAAAATTCTCGCGTTCTACAGACGTTAATTCAGCAATAGCATCATCGTCGATGATGCTATTGCACTTATCAACATCAACCAAACGTCCGCCTTGCATCTGATTCACATCTTTTAAAGCTACACCACTCGCTTTGACAAACATCCGCCGGCTATGTTGATCCTTCACACTTGTATTTCCACCACCGCCCTGTACCAGTCTGGGATCGGAACCGAGCGCGTTGGATATTTCAATAAAGTCTTTTAGTAAAGCATCCATTATAAAGTTGTCTCCTTAATCAAATTTCTTAACTGTCGTAAGTCATCAATAATAACATTCGGTCGGATAAAGTTACATCTTGAATCATCATCCCTCCAACGCAGCGATCGCTGGTCCCCTCCATAGAGAACTGTTTTTAGCCCGGCGGAATGCGCGGTATAGATATCATTCAGCATATCATTGCCCACATATAACGTTTCCTCAGGATTAACACCATATTTCGCATCCAAAGCATTCATAGCCTTTTGATGGAGCAATGTCGAGGGTTTACCATGACCGTATTCCCAGGACCATATACAGCAGTCCTCATCAAATCCGATAGCTGAGATGGACTTATCAAAAAAGGCGGGGAAAAGACAGGGAGTGAAGAACTGCGCATTAGACACTATCCCCATCGGAATATTATTTCCGCCAAGATACATCAGCAGTTCATGCGCCCCCGGCATTGGCCAAACAGGATTAGTTCGACATTCGTACTCGACAGCGATTTGCTTTTGAACAGTAACATCCGGTATCCTTTCAATCAAACCCTTCCCATAAAGTTTACGAAAGACAGACATCCAGATTTTACAGATGTCAACTTCGGGAAAATCAACACCGCCATCACGCAGGCGGGCATGGGATTCCTCGATAGAACTAAAAAAAAATCCCACACCGGATTCTGCCGCTTCGGGCTGCAGGAACTGAACCCCATATTTTTGCAGCGATTCACGAAAAACTTCAGGACGAGACGACTCCATTGCAGAACCGACATCACCCGAACCGGATATGAAGAGGGTACCATAAACATCAAATAATACGGCTTTGACCGGTGTGGTAAGATCGTTTTTAGTAATTAACCCCGTCGGAACAGGCTGTAGAGGCCGGCTTAAAGTTTTAATGATTTCGATATAATCTTGCACTTCTTCAAGCATCATATTTTGTGATATTCATTCATGTGCCGGGTCATTCGAGAGTAATTCTTTAATAACATCGCTCTCAGTCAAGTCATAGGATTTTTTTCCGGCGGAGTCCTTGGCATCCAATTCAGCGCCTGCTTCAACCAACATTTCTACCGTTTCCATTGCGTTATGAGAAGCTGCTATGTGCAAAGGAGTTTGGCCATTTTCATCCGCGATGTTGGGATCGGCGCCATTTTCAAGCAAAATACCGACGACATAATGGCTTTCTGCGCCAAGATGCAAGGGAGTGGCCCCATTACGGTCCTGCTCATTAACATCCAGACCGTTTTCAATGAGTTGCTCTATCGCATATAGACGCCAGTTAAGGGCTGCTAAATGAAGGGCGGAGCGACCTCTGCCCAATTCAGTCCCTAGTTCATAAAAGATATGAACTAAAAGATAACTGTTTTGCTGTATAGCAATATCGACCGGACGATTATCCTCATTATTATGAAGTCTTACATTAGCACCTGCCTTAAGCAGACATCGTACTACTTCTTTATCACCTCGCCTGGAAGCCAGATGTAAAGGTGTATTCCCATCTTCATTGGACAAATTAGGGTCCGCTCCTTTACCAAGAAGCATTTCAGTTGCATCTGAATCGTGAACAGCATAATGTAGAGGTGTATTTCCCCGATTATCCCTCAGATTGACATCACCTGCATCAGTATTTTCAAAAAAGTATTTCAAAGCATCCGGCCCTTTTTCGGCGACTATATGCAAAGGAGTACGATTATCCTGGCTCCTTGCGCCGTTGAGTAGCAAAAGCCAGGCAATTTCCATATTACCGGCAATATTAGCAAGGTCGAAAGGGCGTTGGTTGAACTTGTTTTTCATATTAACATCCGCTCCATACTCTATAAGTAGTCGTACTATTTCACTATTCCCCTCTTCAACCATCCAATGCAGAGCAGTATTTCCTTCAATATCCTTAATATCCGGATCAGCTTCGTTTTCCAAAAGCAGACGTATAACCTCCATTTTTTCGTTATAAACAGCTAAATGTAACGGGGATCGTCCATTCTCCTCCAAAGCATCAATGTCAGCTCCGTTATCGATTAAGATTTCTATGGGCTCCCAATGCCCATGCCATGCAGCTACATGCAAAGGTGTAGCACCGTCTTCATCTACCGAATTTATGGAAGCTGAACGAAATAAAAGAATGAAATTTAATTTTCGAGGTTGATTATAGCCGGCAGCATCATGGAGGCTCTCTTTCGGCATTATAGTAAATGCAATAATAGTGATGAGTATCAGGATCACCGCCACAATGGCTCCACCGAGAGTCAATCGGATCCTTTTTTTTTCGTGCATGTCAGCCACTCCATTAATTTTTATCGTAGATTGCGATATAATATTTGCAGATTCATATTATAATGAAACTATCGCTAACTGTCGAATAAAAATCAGGACATTTCCTGTTGAGTTTTCCAGCACTTACAGTAATTTGAGCTGTTGAGAAGTAAAACGACAGAACGGCGTGGTGGCTTAACAGCATACCAACACAACAGTTCAGAGCTTTGCTACAGAAGCACCACTGAAAACGCATGAAATGTTCGGGTTTAACGAGTTTTTTTTCATATTATGTCAATTTTTCGGCCTTAGGTTCATCATCCGGCGATAATATTTTATTAGCAAGCCAGGCTACAACCATAGCTGTGATAAGTCCAATTATACCCCCTCCAGCCGCTCTCGCACCTAATCGTGGATCACCCTCGAGATGCTGCCCTATAATAATACCGCCCATCAGCAGGACTAATGGAAAGACAAAAACAAAGAATATACTCCAGTAAGGGTTGGCACGCGGGATAGTGACCTTCACCCGCTCCCCCTCTTCAAAATCATCCTGGGGTACCTCTATTTCAGGTAAACCACCGCTGAACGCCGAACATGCACAGCAGCTGCCGCAATCCTCTTTCGACTTATGATCGAGTAGTATAGTCGAACTGCCGTTACCTACTGATTTGACTACCCCTGTTTCTTCGATGTATTTAGTCATTTAAAATTCCCCGCTAAAACCCCAAATTCAGGCTTTTAATTTAGCAAACTGACATTTACAATTATTTTAAATCATAATCATTAAATATTCCAACGAAGGTTTGGAATCTTGAAAATAATATTGGGAATTTACCCGGAACCTGGAGATTTTGATTGGAAATTTTGTATTAAACCCGCTTTTCTCACAAGCCTCCAGTGGTGCAGATGCGCAGAAAGCAAACGCCGCTCCGCTTTTTAGAAAAAAGCTCGGCAAAAACTTTTACGCTATACACCTTAAAGTCATCTGAAAAACCAGGAACTGTCGTTGCTCAACAGCTCAGCAGCTTATCAACTTAACAGCTTAAAACACTGCAAGTGCAGACTTTTGCAGCAGATGCGCCGCTGAAGACGCGTAGATTCTTACAGGCCCATTCCCGAACCGGGCAGCCTGGCAAGATTCTCCACGCCCTTCACATCGGAACGGCTTTTTACGGCAAATGCATTCCCCAATCAAAAAAACTTTGGGTTCTGTTCATTATTTCATATCCTTTTTGACATGCGGATTAATCAAATTCATCTCAGCAAATTTACACGACATTCTTTGCGTATGTTCTCCATACAGCACCGGACCATACACCACACTTCGTCTTCAGGTTCTTCGCCGCAGACGAGCATAACAGGACAAGGTCCCGCTGTGAACCAGCGGTTCGAAATTTTTCGCATGAATTTTCATTGCAGAGGTTGCTACCATCATCCCACTCTCCCGGAACCAGGTTCATCACCGGATAAACGGCGGTAAAAAGGTGAATGGCAAAGATACATACATTCATGCATATGAACACCATCAACACGGCAGAGTAATCTCAAAAAACTTTTTTTTCAAAGTCTTTTCGAGACTTGCCTCATGTTCAAGCGCTATGTATCCCAGATAGGGGCCGCAAAAACTAAGTGAGTTGAGGTCTGTTACCCCCATGTCACCTACAGCAACAGGAAAATTCCCTCTTTTCCCGTCCTCATCATCAGATTCAGTATCCTGCAATTCCATTACACGCAGAAGGAGATCATGTCCCTCCCTCATTTGGTCTTCAGCAAAAGACAAGGCAGAATCAAAAGCAAGGGCACGGACCTTTTTCGACAGCATCATAATAAACTCCGTTTTCTTAGATTTGCAGATAGTATCTCATTGAAAATATTAGAAAGGACTTTCCCACGGGGCATAGTTCCAGTTCTGCGTCAGGTTCATCATCGCCCGATCAACCTCTTGCTTCTGAGTAACTACGATCAGAGCATCTAATTCCGTCCCTTTGTCAGCTCGGAAAGACAGAAGATGATCAATGCCCTCATCCAGGTGCAGACCGGTTACACGGTACCAGCCCCAGTGAGGTGTTGACACTTTGGATTCATCCTTTTCGTTTTTGGTCATCTTTGAATATGCCATCTCGGATTCCTTCCACTCAGACGGTTTTAAACAGGTCCGCAGCATTCTTTCAGGTTCATCGTCCAGAACCAGACTGAAGGCATTCACCTGCAAAGGCTGCCAGCGTATGCGCAGCCAGGCTGCATACGTTCCCGCAGAGATCGTCTTTAAGTGGAAATTTGCCGCCCCCCGACCGTTGAACACCACCTTATGCCCTCCGCTGAGGTCGGGGGCTTTACATACCTCTACATCCCCCCTGATATCCGTATGGGGGCCGGTCTCTGCTACAAGCGCCGAGCGTGAGGTAAGAATGACTCCCGTTTCTCTGCGAACTCCCTCTCTACCATCTCCCTCAATCAGACACTCATAGGGCATTATCCTACCTTCGGGGACGTCGGGTATGCAGAGTTTGAAATTGATGTCAGCCGAATCACCATCTTCTTTCTCAACTCCGATACTGTCGGGCGTCGTTACCCAATTTTCGGGCAGTCCTTCTATTCTTACTTCGCCTTTCATACCCTCTCCGAGCAGCTTTATTTCAAAATTTTCGGTATTTCCGGGATTTGCAACAAACAGATTCTTGTGATATCGGCCGCAGGGACTGTAGTAAGAAATCCCCGGCATACGCACTCCCAGTTCGCTTAAATACCGTTCGGTCCAGGCGAGTTCGGCTGTCACCGGTCGATCCACCGGTCCGCCCACCATCTCAATACTGTTTCTGCCTCTTTTCAGTCTGCCCGGCAGCGAAAGGTGAGAGCACAGAAACGGACTTCTTATCTGCACGTCGCTCACCACGCCCGACTCATTACCGGCTTTCACATCAAGACGCAGCTCGTAACCATAGCGGCCGGCGACAAGCTCGGACAGGTCCGCCTCGATAACGCCTTCCGAACTCTCACAAGTCCACACTTCCTCGAACCCTTCTTCGGCATCGGAACGCACGCTGATGCCAAGGCCGTTCGGTCCGATCCCGCTCCATTTTCCGGTGATCTGAAGCCCGGTCAGAACATACGGAGACGATAAGTTGTAACTTAAAGCAGAATCACCTTCAGCGTCCGGACTCAGCAGCACGCCGTCTCCTTCACGCTCGATTCTCAGATTCAGCCTTTCAGCTGCGTCCTCCGCGTTCCCCGTCGGGCTGTAAACAACGGCCCCGTTGCCATAGGCCGGAGGCTGGAATCCGTGATGGAGCGGACCGCCGTTAATATGCCTGCGCATCCACTGCCCCTCGTTCCGCCAGCCGACAAAAGCCCTTTCTCCCCCTCTCAGGGCCATATCTATGCGATGGGGCCTCCTCGGCTTAAAAAGAGTGTACTGCATTTCTTCCTCGCTGGGAGATTTATCCAGGACGGGACGTGGATTGTCGGCAAAACGCGCATTTGACGGCCTGCCGGGGATGTAGGCCCTGTGATTGCCCGAATGGCGGACCATAAGCCACGGGTCTTCATGAATCTGTCTCATACCGATGATCGACCTGCTGTCCCTCCCGAGCCAGTAAAGGCGCTTGGAATTATCGAACAGCCTGTGGCCGCCCCGGAAAAACGCCTGCTGGAACTGGTGTCCAGTCCCAGAATAATCATTAGCCGATATTCCCTTCAATATAAAAAGTTTTCTAAGCGGATAGTTAAGCGGGCCGCACTGATGTGAATAATACATATTCAGCATGCGGATAAGGTGATAGCTGCAATTCACAAAGCCGTCTCTTTCCGGCACATGCTCAAGGACCATGTTGGCGTTAAAATAGCGGGTAACCTCCATGCAATAGCTGAATACTTTCACTGCTCTCTCCACTTCATCCTCGACTCCCGGCGCCAGTGTGCGGCGCAGGTCCTCATAAGTAAACGGCACCACGTTATCGCCGGCGCGCCAGCGCGGGAGCCTGGTTTCGCCGGATTCGGTCTCCTCGGCAAGAGCGTATGCCTCCCACAACATCACAGGGGACAAATCACCGCCGACATCGATCGGAGCCTGCTCCCCCGTCCCGGTCACTTTCCTCTTCACACTCCGTCGCCTACACCGGACAAACCTCGGGTCGGGATGTGATTTCACGGGAAGGTACCTTTCGCTCGTGTTATTTTCCGAGCGATTACCTTCAAATACTTCTGCACGAGTCTCAGGCAGAACATCGATTTTACTCCGATGCA
Source organism: Candidatus Brocadiaceae bacterium (assembly GCA_003551785.1). The sequence continues at coordinate 7,585 of PUNP01000514.1, forward strand.
CCCTTTTGCCGTCGAAATATTCCAGGTATGTATGCGATTTTAAGGGATTCTCAGGATGGGTGTGGAAAGCCTCAATAACCCCGTCATCGCCATGGTGAACGCCCTGACAGGTGTTTTCAAAATGAAAAAGTGCACGCGTGTCTTCATCAAGTTCAAAGGGGGAGAACTCCGGCTGAAAATCATCGGTGTAACGTACCGTATCCGATATCCGCAGCTCGTCCATCAGAATTTCAGGTGAGTTTTTTCTGAAAAGGAGGTCACCGCCGAATACGAGCTGCATGGGAATCGAGCGCCGGTCGCCCGGCACAGTGCCTACTCCCTCCCCCAACTCGGGGTCTTCCGGGTTATCCGTTGAAGGCCATGGTTCGGCTTCCGGGCCGCAAACGGCGACCAGAGAACCGTCCAGGAAAATCTGCAGGCATGCACCGGGATGATCCCACGTAAGGGCTATATGGTGCCATTTGTTGTCCTGTAATATTGCTTTGCCCCGGACACTGTGAACGGTGCCGGAAGAATCGGCGATGCGGAACTCAAGCATGTTGTCGCCTTCCGCGCCGAGTTTTATCAGCTTTGAATGCTTGTTCCCGCATTTTAACAGCACTGAATGCTTGCTGTCGCTGTCGGTCGGCATTGAAATCCCCTCATAGATGAGATGTTCTTCACCATCATCCCAACGCCAGTCGGGTCTCAGATAAAACTCCATAGTGCCCCGCTCCGGCCCCCAGTGAACCGAGCGTCTGTCCGGATTGAAACTTCCCCTCGACAACGTACCAGCCGAAGCTCCCGTAAAAACGAAACGCCGCTTGCCGGTCAGCGATATCGCCCTGTTCGCAGCGGCACCTTCAAGCGCACCTTCTGCAAACATCTCGTCGTTGGCGCCGGGCCAGGGCCAGCGTTCACATGCCCTGAGCACCGGATTGTCAATCCATATCTCGGTCTCCAGTTCTCTCTCTGTCGGTTCGAGCCCCATGCAGCTTTTCTCAACATCGAGCCAGAAACGCATTTTCACTTCAGCCTCCGCAGCCTCCGGGTTAAACGCGCCCCGCTCAGAAAACTCCACGTTGTGACCTTCGGCAAGTTCTACTGTAAGCCACCGGGTATCAATAGCGTATTCCATAATACGGCTGCCGTCGTCCCTGTACTGTTCGATCTCGACGGTGACCGGTCTTCCAAGAACTCCGCGTTCAGCAATCATCCGTGCTGCGAAATACATCTGCTGTCCCGCATAGCGGCGGACATCTATTCGTGTACTGACACAAACCGCGTTTTCCTGGCGCCCTTCTGCATTGGGATCATGCTTAATCACCAGACCCGATATTCCCCCCCCATTCGTACCGGTTTCAAAAGATGCCACATCGGCGCCGTCGAGCACCCAGCCATCGGGCTGCCCTCCGGAGCGGGCTGTGAAACGGGGGTTTTCGATCAGGTTCTCACGGGGAAGATCGCCGTCAGAAGTCGATGGGGACGGCACTTTCCGGCCGATCACGTCAAAATATATGTCATATAGGCCCCTTTGCCCGGTCTTCGCATGGGCGAGCCAGGTTAAGTACCGGCGCTCACGCTGCACGTGAGGATCGTATTCCGCTCTAAACTCTGCGGGCACTTCCACGGTGGCTCCTTCGCCCGAATCTCCGCGCTCTATCACGCGGACGGAACAGGGATCGAATTTTTCACCGGTGCCGCGTCCATCGAGCAGTTTCTGAAAATCAACGTCAGTTTCCACGGCAACCTCGCCGTTTGTATCCCAGGGGGAAGGTCTGATTACAGAAGTTCTGTATTTCGAAGCACTTAAATGCCACCCTTCTTCTGTATACCCGTCATTAGCATCTGAGTTCATCTTTTCTTGTCTCCAATTTTGTGCAGGCGAGGCCGTAACGAATTCACATTAAATTCAGAGTTCACGCTTTCGCAGTCTACAGTTGCAGCATAAGCTATATAGCCAGACCAAGATGCCGGTCATATGTATAGCACGCATCCCTGCGCAGGCACTGGACAGGCAAGATACCTGTCATACTTTCTGACTGCTGCATTTTCTGTCTTTTCAGTCAAGCCCCTAAGTATTGATTTAACCACATAGTGCAATGATAATATGATATTGAAATTGGCACTTAAAATCAAGTGTGATTTCCAATATGATCATTTGAAAACTTGTGTTGTATCTTTTATAATTTCAACAGTGCAGTTGTGAACCGAGCGTTTTTAACTCATTCGTAGAAAACTTGATTTTAATAGGAGGTTTTACCATGCATGATATGACAGCTTCTAATCTGAGGAGTGCTTACGGCGGAGAGTCGATGGCTCACATGCGCTACCAGAGCTGGGGGGAATTAGCCGAGCAAGATGGCAAGCCTAATATAGCGAGACTGTTCCGCGCCATTTCATTTGCCGAAAAAGTCCATGCCAACAACCATTTTGTTGAGCTTAAAGATTGTGAGGGCGATGAACTCGTCCCCGCCGGAGCCGTTTTTGGAATAGGTGAGGCGGCCGATAACCTGAAAGGAGCGATTGCCGGTGAATCTTATGAGGTGGAGGAAATGTACCCGGCGTTTTTAGAAATTGCTAAATTCCAAGGAGAAATGGGGGCTGTGAGGAGTTTCACCTATGCTCTTAATGCTGAAAAGGAACACGAGATGCTTTTTTCAAAGGCCAGAGAGGCCGCCCTCGAAGATCATGACGTAGACCTTGGACCTGTTCAGATATGCCGGGTTTGTGGTTACACCGCAGAAGGCGACGCGCCGGAAGAGTGTCCTATATGCAAAGCAAAACGCCGGTATTTCGAAAGTTTCGAGTGAGCCGGCTTTAGTTTGGCAGTTATTTTTGGGAGCTATTTTGATGAATAATATGGTAAAACTGGAGGCGCCCCATAGCAGTAAACCCGGTGGTGTAAAATTTGGGGTCTTTGCTACGACTGACCCCAGGGTTGGCGATGATGACCATCAGAGATGTAAAAATATCGTCGAAATGGTTGCCGGTGTTATTGCCGGTAATGTCAAAATGCCTGATGGCAAGCCGGTCGAGGTGGTATGGAGCGATGTGTTGGTTGGCGGTGAAAAAAGCGCCGATATAGTTGCCAAGCAGTTCCAGTCGGCGGGGGTCGATGCAATAGTCTGTGCGCCGGACACCTGGGCTTTCCCGCAATTGACGCTTATGAGTCTTTTGAGCCACTTTCCCGACGATATGCCGGTTAACATTACTTGCGGCAACAGCGGCCCCAAACCAGGTGTCGTGTTTGCCCATGCTGTCAACGGGGCACTCGCCCAGAACGGCCGGCTGACCGCTTTAAATGTTGGAACCTGGCCGGACACCGGACAAAACCCGCAGATGGACGAAAAAACCTCCAATGCTCTCGTGGATTGGTGTTATGCTGCATTAACTTATGCCGGGCTTAAAGGCCGTCGTATTGTAGTCTTTGGCCACGATTCAATGGGGATGGAGACGGCTTTGGCTCATGTAAATGCCACCAGGAAAACTTTTGGAATGGAGATTACACGGCTTGACATGAAGCTTCTGGCGGATATGCTCCAAAAAGAGGCTTACGACGTTGATGAGCTCAAAACATTGCGGGCCTGGATTGATGAAAATGTTGGTGACAGAGTTGAGTTGAATAGCGACGGCGACAGCGAACGTTTCAATAAGTCTTTAGCAATGTACCTTATTGTCCGTGATCTGATGAAAGAACTCAACGCAGTGGGCGGCGGATTCATGTCACAGCTTGAATGGGGTTCCGACTTGCGGGGCGTTCCGATGCCGGTAGCTGATGTGATGGAAAGTCTGTTCAATTCAACTTTTGATCATCGGGGTGATAAGGCTCCGCTGCCTTACGCGACCGAAGCTGATATTCAGGGGCAGCTCACCATGCTGTTTTCCACCTGGCTTGCCGGCGGCACACCGCCCTTATTCATGGATTTCAGGAAAGTTTGGGAGCCCTGGGAAATCGAAACGCTGGCCAACGAAATCGACGCTGAATATTCTGGTGATGAATTATGGGCCAGGAAAGGATTTGTTGACGGCGATAACAGCGGTTCAGCCAGTTTCAACTGGGCCGCCGAACCGGGCGCTTCCGCCGAAGAATGCCTGAAAAATGTCCGTTTCCCGCTTGCCGATGAGTTCTACTTCCCCGGCGGAGGTAATTCCGTCAATTTCGTTTCACCCCCGGGTATACATGGCATTGCTTCAAGGCTCGCCTACAGCTTCAATAAATCCCAATTCTCATTGATATGGGATGAAGCTCAGACTGTCAGCCTGCCGGATGAATTGTCTGACGCCGTATGTAAAACTTCTACATATACCTGGCCACACACCTTTGTCACTCCAAAATACGCCTCAATGACGGAGTATAAGCAGTATGCTCCCGCTAATCACTTCCATATGAACTGGGGCCTCAAACCGTCACGACTCCAGCACTGGATGGATATGACCGGAGTCGTTTCATGCACTCCATGGAATGGACGGCCGGAGTGGATTGAGGGTGTAGACAGACCTAAACCACTTAAACAGTTGCTGGAAGGCTGATTGCCTGCACTGTTTTTATGTTCTCACGCTGCCGTCATTTTGCCGGCAGCGTTTTTTTATTCGTAAACTTAACTATCACGTAAAATGAAACACGATTTACTTCAAGAGCTATTACACGGCGTGTCAAATGCTGCCCGGGAGGCAGTTAGATGTATCGCCTGGGAAACTGACTGGAGATCAATTCTACCTAAACGATTAGCTGATTTGCATGATGCCCAAACACAACTTCAGGTGAAATTCCCGGTATTCAATGATGAAATTGAATTTTGGGAAAGTCTTTGGAATTATACCCACCCTGTCATCGATGAATGGAAAAAGTTACATAAAACCGCGCAATTTCGATGCACCAAAACAGCACTCGCAATAGAGGTGGAATTCCCCAAGGCATTAAAAAAACTTTATTTCTGGGCTTGTGATTTTATTGAGCAATATGCGCCCCGACGGCCGGATAAAGCCCTTTTTTCATTAGGGATTGAAGGTACCAATGATTACGAAATTTTGCATGACAGGATCGAGGGGCTGTATGAAAGCATCAAAAGACAGGGCTGTTTCCCGGCGATAAAAGAAAATGTTGACAGGAAGCAAGAAGCTTCCAGCGTTAATTTCGCTATAATCTATGGTGGAGGATGGAATGTAAGTACCTACAGCGTGCTCGACACTGCGGCGGAATTTAAAAACATTCAGGCTTTTGCCGCGTTTGACTATCCTGGAGCGGATAATACGTTTGAACAAATCGGGAAAAATCGTGTGAAAGTCGCAAAGTCAGGCCTTATACGCGAGGATGATGGGAGTTATTCTCTGGTTTCTTTCCGCCATCCGCGTATAATCCACTTCGCCTGTCCGCATTACTGGAACGGAACACCGCCGCATGAATTGGGGCTGCCCATATTGCGCTCAGAACTTATTTTGAATATAGTCAATAATAAGCATGTAACCACTAAAGCTTTGAAGCACTATTGCAGCAGGCATAGTTTACCTCCGCTTTGGATACCGGAGGTGCATATCGCTCGTCCGGATAGTCTGCCTGCGAATAGGGAGATTTTCAAGAATAAGATTGCCGGATCACTCTCCGCCCTTCGGAGCCGGTTATCAGAGAAGAAATGTAACGTAGTGGTCAAGCCTCAAACCGGTGAACAAGCTAAAGGTGTTAAAAGTTATCAAATGCCCCAGGAGCATCATGAAGCTATTGCCCATGCCGCCGATTTAGCGGTCAGTTCCGGGACAGTTATTCAGGAAAGGATTCATCCCGTTGGCGGCTTTGATTACAATTGGCGCGTTTTTGTCACGGCCGACAACGAGAGCCGTCTTCACATCGTTGGGGGGTTCGCCAGGGTGGGCTGGGGAGCCGATGTCGAGATGGTAGCTAAAGATGATATGATGGACAGGATAGGCATCGATATTGAACAGCGTGAGGAGTTCATGGAGAAGATTTATCGTAATGCTTTGCACGCTTTCAGGGCTGTTTGCGATCTTTCCGAAAAGAATCAGGGGGATTTCCCAAAACGTCCCTTAGGTGGTACAGGCTCTTATAGCATCCCTTATTTTTTAGGGATAGATTTAATCGGAGATGGCAAAATTATGGAAATAAATGGAGGTGAAGTGGCCGGTATGTGGACTGACGACCGGCTGTATCCCGAAACGAAAGGCCGTACTAACAGGCTGATGCTCAAATCCGCAGCAGAAGCGGCCAGGGCATATAAAATATATGTAGAAAGGTGAATTTTAAAAAAAAATAACGAGACCTCCCGAAAAAAAACACTCCGGAGAGCGCACTCTCATTGTGCATATACCGCTATTCACCGGGACCGGCCAGTATAAACCATAACATAGGATCAGGGCCGCCGGTAACGACATGAAGCGAAAGGTTGCCGGTATAGATAAGTTCGATTTGACCATCATTAATTCCTTCCAGATGGTGTTCATTGACAGGTTTAATAATCGTATCCTGTCTCCCCGCATCATAAACCGTCACGGAAAAAGAACTCAAATATTCCCCCTTGGTCGCCCAGAGCAAGCGCCAGGGTTTTTCCACTTTCACTTGCTTAATCCACCTTTCACCGGTTCCACTCCATTTGCCCAGGTAGTTCCCCTTTTTTACAGCGTGCCCGGGTAATGTATCTTGCAAAACATCCACATTAACATTTTTAGGGGCTGCATCCTTTTCTTCCTGCATATAATCAGTAATTGCATGCCAGGTTGGGGGAGGCACGCAAACAAAAGCCACTTCCACTTTATAAGGATGGCGTCCGCCACATTTTTGAACATCACGGACTTCAGCTTTAATTTCCGGAAGCGGCCGCCCATGTCCAATTTTCAAATTAACACCTATCTTGCCCCCAACTTTCATTTTTTTATCACCTGTGAAGTTCAGTCCTGTTTTACCGAGGTTTTTCACCCTCATGGGGGACGAAGCCTTGCCGCGCTTTAAATGATTAAGGAAAGAAGTTGAATGGTAAGTCAATCGAACATCATCACACTCAACCCTGCCGGTCTGCCATTGATCAGACTGTTTATCACTATCTTGCTTTTTAACCATTTAACTATAACCCCATTAATTTAAAGCTTTTTTGTTCATAAAAGACATAAAACAGGTGAGCAGCCCCGGATCAAACTGATCGGCAGTTGCCGCTCCACATCAAGCCTGTCAACTTCTATTTCAAAAAAATTACGATTATATAGTCCGGTCAGAGTATCATGATAGGTCAGATATTGCATGCGCTCTTCTGCTTTTTTACGAGCAGTAACATCCATTATAACACCATCTATGTACACCAGTTCACCGGCATTATCAAATATTCCAACCCCTCTTTCATGAACCCACCGCAAGGATTCGTCCCGACGGCGCAAGCGGTATTCAAAATCAAAGGGGATATTTTCAGACAGAGCTTTTCGAACTTTCGATTTTACCTCACCTTTATCATCCTCAAAAATTAAATCAGAGAGCCTGTTGAACAATTCTCGATCCCTGCTCAAAGCATACAACATATAGGACTTACAAGACTTATAACCTGCAACATACAGCGACGGTCATGGATTGTGCAACAGGCTCCAGAATAACTCAAAACCTTATTATTAATGAAATCAGAGGGCGAATAGCCCGTCAGACGCGCGATAGCAGGACTCAAATACTTCATCGTCCAATGCTCATCATCAAGGCACCTGTAAACAACACCGGGGATATTAGTAATTAAAGTCTGAAAATCACGCTCCCTTTCCCGCAATGCCTCGATAATCAACTTCAAATCAGCCTCAGCAGTACCTTTTTTAACTTCAAAAAGGGGATCGGTCATAACACTGACTCCCAAAGTTTAAGACATATGCGATAGAAACGCATCATATACCTCTTCATATATATAATTTACATTATAAATTACCTAAAGTCAACATCTATTGCACTTGAAGCAGGGATATAAGACAGATTCGCCTGTGCGATCCTTTTGCGTCGTAGGCTTCAGCCGCTTTGTCACCTCCACGACTGCTTCGACTGCTACCGGCCGGAGCAACAGTTGCCGGGTGGGACTTACGCTCTCCCACTGGAGCTATGCACCTTTTCACGGCGCACTGAAA
>PUNP01001012.1 GCA_003551785.1 Candidatus Brocadiaceae bacterium
CTACGACGCAGCCTATGTGATAACTGCTCTGCATAACCAGGCTCTGCTGGTTACTGCCGACCGGCAGCTCCTGTCCCTGGAATCCTCTTTCAATTGTATCGTTTCACTCAAAGAGGTGGCTCATGGATAAACAATTGCTAGACAACATAAAAAACGCTTTGCTGCCCAACAAAAATGTAGTTTTCGCTTACCTTTTCGGCAGCCAAACCAAGACAGCACAAACTCCACTCAGTGACGTCGATGTCGCGGTGTATTTGCGTGATAATGTCTGCTTCGAAGAGGAAAAACTCCGCCTCCTTGATTCTTTAACAGCTCATACCAAAACCGAAGACATCGACTTGGTCGTTCTCAATACCGCTTCGATTTCACTAGCCGGGCGCATTCTCCACTCAAGAATCGTGCTTATCGATCGAAAACCTCCTGTGAGGCATAAGTATGAATCACTGATTATGAGGAAGTCGTTCGATTTTTTTGCATTTGAATCAGCTATCCTCAATCGGAGATATAAAATTGGTCGATAAAAATCTCATACTAAGAAAACTGGCGAAACTTGATGAATATCACCGCCAGATTCAAGAATACTCAGGAATGTGAACCGGACAAATTTTTATAAACCAACGGTAACGGTGCTTAGGCAGGATTCACATGATGTTCTGGATAGAGTAGACAAACAGAATTTTTTATTGGATGTAAAGGAGATTTTTTATGGCTTTAAGTGATTTTACGGAAAGAATTGATTCTGTCATTAAGAGAGATGACATACGGGGAGTTTATGGTGAGAATATCAATACCGAAACGGCGCGTGTTTTAGGGGAAAATTTAGCGGATATTTTCCGTGAAGCGACTGCCGTTCACCCAGTCAATGTAGTAATAGGACACGATATGCGTTTGAGTGGCGGGGTGCTTGCAAGCGCGCTTGCCGAGGGCCTATCTCAAGGTGGTTGTCGGCCTATTAGTTTAGGACTTGCAGGCACGGAGCTCGTCGGTTTCCTGGTAGCGCATTATAGCGAGTTCATTGACGGTGGAATTATTATTACGGCTTCTCATAATCCCGCCGACAATAACGGGTTCAAATTTTTTGGTCGTAAGGGGCTTCCGTTGCCGGTAGCTTGCGAACTGCCTGCTCCATTGCCGAAGGTGCCGCTTGAAAGGCTTGCTCTGGGGATGAAAAAGGCGAAAATCCCGTCCAGGCTCCATTGGGATGATTTTGCTCCCGATTACATCAAAACTGCTGTCGGGAAAGGGCAGCTTGATTTTGATAAGGCCTCAGAAGGCGCCACAGACCGGCTAAGGGTAGTTGTTGAAGCCGGGAATGGGATGGGGGGGCGTATTACTCGCGAGTTTGCCAAGCTTGCACCTCAATTCGAATGGTTTTTCTCCAATGAAACACCCGACGGCCGTTTTCCCATTACTGTGCCCAATCCGCTTCAGCCGGCTTATCAAAAAATGGTTGCTGAGCGGGTACAAGAACATGCTGCTCACGTTGGCATGTGTTTCGACGGTGATGCCGACAGGGTAGCTCTGGCGGATGAAAATGGCGATATTATTTCACCGCCTCTCCTTGCTACATTAATCGGCAAGAAGCTGCGTGAAAAACTGGGGCCTGACTGCATTATTGCCCATAATATGGTGTGCAGTTGGGCTGTAGCCGATACATTAGGTGATCGCCGGGAAGTGCTGGGTGACGCCGGTACTTTTATTACACCTGTCGGTTACGGCAGAATTAAACCGATCATGTTCAATAATCAAGATATCGCATTTGGCGCCGAGCACAGCGGACATTACATGTTCAGGGATTTTTATACGGCTGACAGCGGTATGCTGGCTGGTTTAATCGTGCTTGAATTGGCAGCAGAATTGCATGCAGCAGGGCGCACATTATCTTCGGAACTGGCTGAGTTAAGGGAGAGATATCAGGAATCGGGCGAGATCAACTTCGAGATGCCCGCCTCGCGTCCCACCGATAAGGTGATCGAAGAAGCTATAGATACTTTTGAATCAGACGCCAAACGTATTTACGGAGTTGCCGAGGAGGGCGTGAAGCCAATAAAAAAATTCCCGCCCAAATTCAAACAAGCCGTCTCCGATGTGCGAGTAGAATGTGATGACTGGTGGTTCTGTCTTCGGAAAAGTGGGACGGAAGGCAGCGGTGGCGGGCTTTGCCGATTGTATGTTGAGGCTGTAGGAGACAAACAATTGATGGAGCAAAAACGCGATGAGCTGGTGAACCTTATCGGCGAGCAGTACAGGATGGCGGAGTGACATCCCGATCAAGCTGGGGTAGTAGTGTATTAAAATATCACTCCATCATTTCATCGGGTATATTGGGCGGCAGAGGATTGCCGGCAGCCCCGATAGCCCCGGCAATCTTGCAGGCGTTCGATAGTTCGCTCGATATCGCTTAGCACCTTCTCTTCTTTATTGAACGTTAAATCTCTGCAATCGATATGCGATCCAGCCAGGCAGCACTCGTCGCCAAAATTATCGACCATCAGGATAAAGTCGTTCACCGGTTCAAGGCGAGGTTTTTCAGTGCAGTGTCTTTACAAATGATTTTTATTTGACCTCATAAGGTATCGTTTTGACGCACTGATACTTATCGCTACCGGCTATTTCAGATTCAGCAACTCGCCGTTGACCTTTCTTTGGCCGTTCGGACGCCGATATTATCGGTTCGGGCTCACCGGCTTGGACAATCCGCTCATGCAGTCTGCGGCGCAGGTAACTGCACACTTTATCATGTGCCGCGCTGTCGATGAGGTTGCATAGTTCATAGGGGTCGCTTTGAAGATCATAAAGGTAGGCTTCTTTATAATGTTCCGCGTGCAGATCACGCGCACCGGCGTCAACAGCTGCAGCCCCATACTTCCACCGGTCGGTTCTTATCGCACGTCCGCAATGAGATTCACTGATTTGGATGAAAGCCTCCTCGGGCCAATCGATGGTTTCATCATTCCTCACTAACGGCATAATAGAATTTCCGTCCATGCATTCTGGAACGTCAATACCGGCCGCATCCAGTAAAGTCGGCGGTAAATCAACCAGGCTGACCTGTTCGGTTATTCTCCTCCCGTCAGTTAATCCAGGGCCGTGCAAAAATGTTGGTATTCTTATGCTGCTTTCATGAGCGGAACGTTTGTATTCGCTGTTACGGGTTTTGAAATGGCAGCCGTGGTCGGTCGTGAAAAGAACGATGGTGTCGTCATCAACGCCCAGGCTGATGAGAGCGTCAAAGATGCGCCCTAATCCCTCATCCAGACGTTTGCACATGCCATAATACCCGGCAAGGTGCTGAAATGTCGAGCCGCTGAGCGCCTGCAAGTCCGGCGGTATCCACATGTTTTGTCTGTATATGTTTTCATATCCAACCGGGGCCGGGTAGGAGTCCAAATGATTTTGAAAGTGGGGCTCGATATAAGATATGAAGAGGAAGAAAGGGGCTTGTTCTTTCGATTGTTTTGTGATATAACGTATCGCAGCGTCAGTCAAGGCATCAACGCGATAACCGGGCAGCCTGACCGGATTGTCTTCATTGTCATACATTTTAGTGGCATAGGCGTTAGAAGTAAATTCAAGCGAGTTAGATGCCAGCCAGTATTTATAGCCCATCCTTAGCTCTTCGGGTA
>PUNP01001009.1 GCA_003551785.1 Candidatus Brocadiaceae bacterium
AAAGGGCAAATTTTAGTATCATAATATCAGTGGCCAACGTGGTTTACTGAATACTTACCTTTCTAAAGCAGATGCGCCGCTGGAGGCTTGCCCGCAGGGCAAAGCGCCGTTTGTTGCAATCTTTTTCCACTGTGGTAAAACGGTTCAACACAAATTATCCATTTAACTTTTTATATTAAAGCTTTTTATCCTAATATGTGTCGTTGCTTGGGCGGCCATTATGGATTATTATTTTGGCCACCTAGCCTTACGGGTTGTGAGAAATGCGGGCTAATGCTCTACTTGACCTTTATAAAAATAATGTTTTTTTGGGCGAGATATGCAGCTTTGCTCACCAAAAAACCCTTTGCCGGATATGATCAATCCGTATCCATTCCCGCACCAAAACTGGCATAAGGAGCTATGGATACGGGAGATTTGCCCTTGAAACACAATTCACCGAATATAGATTTTACTACTGCTTCCTGGGTTTTCTTACAATCTGAATAGGCGTTGATATACGTATTGACTGCGGCTGCCTCGTACAGGAGATAGGGCGTCCCGAAGGAGATGAAAATAAGTTTTTTTATGTCTTTGTTATTTAGAAAAGACCACAGTCCGTAATTGTTGTATATTGAATATTCAACGTATAAGGGTTTACAATTACACAGGAAAAAGACGCACTCGAAATAGTCAAAGCATTCAGTTTCATGATATTTCGAAAAAGGAAGCATAGTAACTTCGTAGGAGCGGGATTCCAGTTCTTGTTTAAAAAAGTCCAAAGGCTCCCTGGCTTTGGGAGATTCCGGGGTGTAGAAAACAAGAATTTTAGAGTTCTCAACTAGTTTTAGCGGAACAGTCTTCAAGCGGTTTTCCAGAAGTGTTATAGATCCGTAAGCTGTTTCGCGGGCAATGTCCTCATTCGCTTCTTTCATTTTGTGCGTCAGTACGGGCCGTTCAGCGTTCGGATCATTTAATCCGAGCCATGCCTTAAACGACATTATTCTTCGAACAGATTCTTCTATCCTCTCGACTGAAACCCGGCCTTTCTCGACGCAGCTTTTCATAAGCTTGAAAAACCTTGGAGTATCAGGCCATAAAAATATATCCGTCCCCCCATCAAACGAATCGATAATTCTTTCATCGTAATCAGCCCAGCTTGTGAACCCGTTCATGGTCAGGGCGTCAGTAAGTACTATGCCTTGGAACCCTAATTCCCCGCGTAGCAGCTCTGTCATTATTTTTTTGCTGGCGGTGGCCGGACGGAATTTTCGAACTTTACTATCGACGCTTTCAACTGCGGGAAAACCGATGTGGCCCACCATCACAGAGGCCGCTCCGGCATCTATAAGACCTTTGAAAACTTTACCGTGCAGCTCGTCCCACCTGTTTTTTTCAAGAAGGTTCAGGCTGGTTACGATATGTTGGTTACGCGTATCCGTACCATCTCCTGGAAAATGTTTTGGACAGGCTGCAACTCCGTTTTCCTGCATACCGCGGACAAGCGCGGATAAAATTCTGAGACCGAGATCGGGGTTGTCTGTAAGCGCCCTGGTGTTTGTAACAGGATTCATGAGGTTCGTATTGAGATCTGCAACCGGTCCGAAAGCCCAATGTAAACCGAGAGCCAGACCTTCCTCAGCTATGACCTTTCCGTATTTATAAGCCATTTCCTCATCGCCGGCCGCTCCCAAAGCCATCAAATCGGGCAGCCGCGTATATCCTGAAATTTGAGATCCCACACCATGTTCAAAATCACCGCAGAAAAGAACAGGCACGCGAGAATAGCTTTGGAGAAAAGAAATACCTTCCCTTGTTTTCTTACCGGTTGCTTGTCCTGCATCTATTATTTCCGAACCTGCAAACACGCTGCCGACCGGATATCTCCCAATCCAGCACTCGGGATCATTTGATTGCATGATTGATACAGCTCGCTCGCAAACCAGCTGTCCGATCTTCTCATCCAGAGTCATTTCACCTATCTTTTCGTCAACCCATCTACTCTTATCCCGAGATATATTCCAAAACATAAAACCCTCTTTTAAAAAATTTTTAAACAAAAAAACTCTGATTGGCGGAACATTCATGGAAATACAGAGAGCGTCATTTGACGCTTTGGATTTAACCCGCTCCCTTAATTGCTTTTTTCATTCCTTTTAGTATCAACCTCTTTGCGGCCAATCCATATTCCGGCTCTGCATCCGCCGCCCCCCCCGCATACCAATGATCCCCTGAATAGCGTTTCATATCCACCCCTGCCGGACAGAATGCCATCATAAGTGATGTTTCCTGTTTGCCGGCATGGTCGATGGGGAATTCCGCCTGGCAGGCGGCATCCATGAACGGATGGACTCTTATCCAGTTAAACGGATTATCTCCTTCGGCATGGTCTTCGTAATATGCCGCCATATCGTCCTCACCCCACCAGCTCTCCCCCCGTTTTTTTTCGAGGAAGGTAAATATCGCCTGCCTTGACGCCGTTTTGAGCGCCAGGTCGGTCGGCATACCATCGGCGAAATTTTCTGTCTGGTGGTGAATAAATACATGAATGTTACGAAAGCCGATCCTTAACAGGCTGTAAAAAACATCGCTGAATAGCGGCGAGAGCTTTTCAGAGCTTACATGAACGCTTCCCTTACGTTCCGGCGGTGCAACAACATAGCTGCTGGAACCATAGTAGAAAGGCGGCAGAATCACCATTTCCAGTTCCTCTTCCAATTCTTCAAGCGCCTTGCTCACGAGAAGGGTATCGACCCCCGGGACACAATGTTCCGCGTGGTATTCGAGAACCCCTGCAGCAAGCACCACAGGCAGGTTTTTTTCTATAGCCTCTCGCAACTGGTCAGGAAACATCAATTCATAACGCATTTTTCATCTCCTTATTCATTTCGTTGCTTTGTGATAAATGCAGGTTAGCATCCCGTGAATCCCATAGTAGTATAATAGGCAAGGTTTGCACGGGAAACATCCATACGCCCGAGCTGGCATATTACCCCCTCACTCGCTTCTACCTTCAATGCATACTGACATCCGTGCGGGATATTAAAACCATCGATAGGCTCATTGGTTCTGATGCACCGCACACGCTCCGCCTCAACGCTCCCGGCATTTAGCTTGCGGGGCGGCTTATCCGGAAAGTAAACCGTTATTTGAATGTCAGCTCCCAATCGATTCGGATTGAGTATGATCAGTGACTCATGCCCGTGATATTCTTCCGTGTCAGCTTCCGTTTCGGGCGGTATTTCGCCGTCCGGAAAAAACCATATCTTCTTCCCATATCTGTGACACATAAGGTAAAAGCCCCCTGATTCAATCGATTTCGATGATATCCATATGTTTGCCGCTGTTGAGCATCTCGGCCTTCCCATTGGTGGATACCAGCAGGCCGTTTTCCCACCTGGCCCCGAAATCCTCATCACAGAAGAAAGTATCCGCCTGAAATGTCATGTTCGGAAGCAGCTTATATTCGCTGCATGTTTCCAGCCACGGTTTTTCCACTTCTATCATTCCAAGCCCGTGGCATGGTCCGTAAAGATAATATTTTTCCATACCCGCATCTTTAACATAATTTTCATAACGGCGGGCCACTTCACCGGCAACCAGACCTGTTTGCATCCATTCATAAGTTTTATAATG
>PUNP01000125.1 GCA_003551785.1 Candidatus Brocadiaceae bacterium
ATTTCCTGCAGGGCCTCGAAATCAACTTTCCAGCGCGGCCCGTCTTCTTCCGAGCTTTCCGTAAAGGCTTCTGGGAACAACGTTCGCAGTTGTTCAATATTTTCCTCAACGACATCCGGCGACGAGCCGTCAGTTTTCGGGTTCAGTTTTTCCATCTTTTCCTCCGTTCTATTGTGTTCTTCTTTTTTATTTTTAAGCGGTTAAATAATAACTTTTATTGCCTATTGCGCCAAAAACGCAAAACAGCGCAATGCTTGGCGCAATATATTGTGTTGTCTGCAAGCAACTTAGGGGATTGGAATTGCGCCGGAATTACGCCAAGTATTTATGATGGCGCAATTAATAAGCATTATTTTTTGGATACCACAAAGCCCCTTTTGTCTTTCCGGTTTTGTATATCCTACCTTCTTTTTTAAGTTCAGCAATGAGTTTTTGAACCTGTGACATAGATAATGCGGGTAACACCTGGCGCAAATCCCTTAACCGGCTGCCATTCTTTTCATTTTCTTGTATGTGTTTTTCGAGTAGGGTTTTATTGGTTTCCCGATCCAACCCCTTTTTCCGGGTATAAGTCCCTTTTTCACCGACCATCTTGTAATATCGACGACTCAGAATATATTTAACACCCCGTCCTCGGCCGTAACGCTCGATAATACCTTTTGTTACAAGTTCCTCAAGGCGGTGGCGAAAAGCATCCGGGATATTCTGTTCCCGGTGAACATAATCAAGTAATAGAAAATCATGCGTACTGAACTGATCCAACGTTTCCTTCCCGACTTTTTCCAGAAAATCGAGAAAACGAGGATCCCTTACCTCACAATCAAGAGTTAAAACTACCTGATGACGGTCCGTATTGGAAAAGTCGGGAGTTTGCTTACTTTCCTTGATGCTTCGTTCAAACATTAAATTCATGCCTTGCCCTGACCGCTCAATCAATCCACATTTGGCAAGCACTTCTGCCACACGACGATTCCGTGGCTGCTGTCTATCAAGGATATTTTGTTCTGTTATTCCGGTGGGAAAACCTCCCGGACTTTCTACAACTAAATGACGAGGGTATTGTCTGACAAATACACTACCGGCAAGTTGATAGTTGCGATGGCTGATAGCATTGAGCAAAGCTTCCCTGACAACACGTTCATCGAAGGTCGGTACATCCCAAACAAAAAGGCCTGATTGAAAATGCTGAACATCGTTCCGCAGGTTTATGATTTCCCATAGTTCATCGTAAAAGCAAAAAAATCCCTGCCGAAACTCTTTCCTCTTTTGGGCTGGTCCTGAAACATCAGATGTTCGATACTCAAAAACGACTTCAGCCTGGGAAAGATGCTTCCCAAGTGATTTTCTGGTGCCAAATAGAATCAGGGCAGCGTATGTCAAATCCCCATCAACCATAACTTCTGCATCTTCAAGCAACTGCTCACGGCTGAGATTAGCTAAGTTATGGTTTTCTGATTTTTTTATCCAACGGTTACGAAAATCTTCAATTGCCTCCGAATCTAAATCATTCATGTTCACACCGGGACAAATATCGGCCGAAAAATCATGTCCGGATTCTGCAAAAATAGAACGTAGTTTACTTTCTGACATCGGCTCCAAACTGTCAGTCCGTCTTTCCCAGTAAATCCCCTTATATTTCACAGGATTCCCAATAGGACGAGAAGGCACAGAAAAAACCAATACGCGACCGTTGGGATGGATTACAACGTCAAAATCAACGTTAATGTGAAGCTGCTCTATAAGACCAGACCTCGTTCTTTCAGGTTGATTAAAAGCCAAAGAACCAACGACCTTACGCGGTCGTTCATCCGTAATTCCCAAAGCTATTTTTCCCCCACCTTCGTTCGCTAAGGCGGCACAATACTTGGCAAGTTTTTCGAAATGAAACCTATTTTTTGCTTCTTTGAATTCGAGATTCTCACCCTCTTCCGCAGAAAGCATTTCGTTCACCTTTTCTATCGTCATTCTTTCCATATTTCCTGTCATATCAAACAATAGTAATTATAGAGAATCGAGTTACAACACTCTTACCATATTGCGCAGCTTTGACTGTAGCTCTTTAAGCTCGGTATTCAGTTCGACCTGCCGGTTGAACTGCGTTTCTTTCTTTATAGCGGCTTTACAGTCGCTGATCTGCACTTCCAATTCGTGACAGGCCGCCAGCCTTTCTCTCCTTGATCGCTCTACTGTTGACTGAGACTCCATCCTGTACTCGCCGGTCAACCGTGAGCATGCAAACGCCAGGAGCCGGTCGGCAAGTGCTGAATAAAAGGCATAAAAATGAGTATGCGGAAAATCGGCAATATTCAAACTGTCAAGGAAATTTCTTTCCACCTTGCCGGAATTTTCCATGTCGATCCAGCGAGTTAATATCATGTCCTCGGCGACCATGGCGCCTTTCTCGGCTTGACTGAAGCGTTTGTGCGCCGTGCTCAACGCGCAGCAGCTATCCAACCTGAAAACAAGAAGCAGCGGATACGGTATAGCGCGGTGCATGACCTCGGCAATGCGGGCGGTTCGGCGTTGTTCACTAAGCTCTACGTCGATGACGGCTATCTCAAGATATTCCCGCTGTTCGTCTTCGTATGGCTGTATAGGTATCGTTGAGGGCTTCAGTGTGTATTCCCAGGTTATCCGCTCGATGTCCTCACTGAAAGCCTTTTTATCGGCAGCGAGGAGTTTTGTGTTTTCATGAAACAGTTTTTTAAAAACCCGCTTTTCCAGCTTACACTTTTCGGGAATAGACAAGGCGTCATATATCGAGTATTTGGCAATATCTTTTTCCATAAAAATCAAAAGTTTTTTTGAGGTCTTAACAATCGACTATGACCATATACGCAACAACTTCAAAGTCGTCAATGCCCTTAAATGAATCCTTGCTGATCACCGTGCCACCGGGCTGGAACAAACTCTCGACGCCTTTTTCTTCTGCTTTGCCCGTAACGGCGTTGACGGCTCTGCGCAGCAGGGCCTGATATTTGTTCATATCGGTTCCGTTACGTGTATCTTTGTTGAAACGTGCAAGAGCTTTTTCGTCCGGCTGCGAGCGCCCAAGTGTCAGATTCTTCATCAGATCAAGTATCTGTTTTGTCTGCGTGAAATTCAACTCTATATTCCCTGATTCTGATACCCATACAAGGTAATAGGGTGCAAGGGCGTACGTACTGTCGGTTCTTATGCGCCCGGAGACATTTTCCAAGAAAAAGATGGCTCCGGGACCAATGTCGTCCTGCAGCAGGTCGTCCACTTTTGTTACGGCGAAAGCTCCCGGAGGCATGCGCTCAAGCCACTGGGGATGTTCCTTGAGATACTCACTCAAGTCCATACGGAAATCATTGAATGTCATATCCGTAATGGAGATGGAGTCTCCGAGATCCTCAAGATCAATGATCGCATTTTTAAGCTGTTGAAGCTGACGCCGTCGGTATTCAAGATCGTTCATTTTACCGACATCGGAATACTCGATGATATTTTCTTCCCCGGTTGCCGAGATATCAAGCAGAACCATCCGGCCGGAAACACGGGCTTCGAGATTGATATATTCCTCCAATTCCATATTTGGCCAGAAATTCACCAGCTTTATAACTTCATTTTCGGAACCCAGTCGGTCAATAC
>PUNP01000266.1 GCA_003551785.1 Candidatus Brocadiaceae bacterium
GCAGATAATTACGGTTGGCTCTGGGCATAATGAAAGCTTAGAACGTCAATTTCGGGGGCAAAATTGGCCTTCTAAGCACTTTTTCAAGGGGGGCGTTTTCGGCAAACCATTGATAATCAACTACTTGCTTTGGTCCGACCCGATGGCGCAATCACGAGGAAAATCCTTCTTCTGCCAGGACATCGAGGTCTTCATTTAAATCCTGGATTCCATAATGTGGTGCAATGTGACGGGATGCAAGCAAATGCCTGAATTCGAAATAAGGCATGTCTGCAAGTTCCCTTGCTTTACCTAAAGGTATTCTGCCTTGAGCATACAAATAAAGGGCAAGTTCAATCTTGAGTTGACTGACATCCATGCCGGCGGAGTCAACAATATCCCGCGGTATCTCTACGGAGAGGGTGTTCTGCATAGCCAGCACCTCCTGTTAAATCCGTTCAATTGTTTTTGTAAACTATAATAGCTTTCAAAGCTAAATACATTAAAAGACCACAATAAGCGGCGAAGCGTTTACCACGACCTCCTCACTCGACATTTTTCATCTCCTCGCGCAACTGCTCGGGTGTTATCTGGAAAACTGGGACTTCAGCTTCCGATAGCGCGTCGATGAATTCTGCTCGCGACAGCCCCGCAATCTATGCCCCCTTGGATTGCGACACTTTCCCTTGCTAAGACCACTTCACAGCCGCGTCGACTCGCATCTGCTGGGCAAATGTAGTGTTTGCCGGTGACAAAAGGTTCAATTATACGTTCAGTCAACCGATATACTGCCTTAAAGCAGTTTCTTCTAATATAATGGCTGTTTTGAAAAAATGCAATTTATGAGGTGAGTAGCAGCGAAGTGTTTGGTTCTTCGTTTTATGAATTGTTATTGGTTACTGGTTACTGGTTCAGTTAATATTAACTATTTCCCTGTTTTTTTTGATTTTACTTGTCCGATGATGCTTTACCGCAGGACAGAAGCTTAAAACCTATTTTGGCATATAAAAACGAGCTGTAAGGGCCTTTTTCCAGCAAATTATCAATATAACCCGCTCATAACCAAAATTATAACTGGCAACGGCACCTACATTCTTATTTCCGCAATTTATCAATACAAGCCACTTATCAGCAATATGTTAACTGGCAACGGCACCTATGTTTTATGGCGTTGACCCGATGGCGCCTATAGGTCATCTGGAATTTGTTGAGTGAAAGGGTTGACCATTTCCAATCCGGCATACAATTGACCTGCATTAAGGTCCTCGGAAAGGATAATATCACAATCCGCCTCCTCAGCGGTCGCGATTATATTCGCGTCCCAGAAAGAAAGCTGGTATGTTATTTTTAATTCAACCGCCCGACGAGTCGTTTTTGCCGTAATCGGGGCAAGGGTTAAATTTTCTAAGAGTTTAAGTTGGCGCAGGATCACCGGACTGGGCTGTTCAAGTTTGGTTAGGGCAACGTTCGCGTATTCCTGCATTATCTGGGTAGAGATAACGCCGGATTGTGAACGCATCAAATGCTGAACAAGTTGAATCGCCCGCTCCTGTTTGTCCCTGTTTGAGCAATCGTTGGCGTAAACGATAATGTTGGAATCGATAAAGCAGAATTTCATTCTCTATTATCAGCGTTTATGGATTTCATTGCGGTCAAAAACGAAATCGGGACGGGCGTGTCCGCCATGCTCTTTAGCAAGCTGCGCGAACTCTTCCGCATCCTTTTCAATATCTGATATCCGAGCGATTTTTTTCATATAATTCAGGATCATATCGTTGAGTGTCGTGCCGTGTTCAGCAGCAAACTGTCTGCTTCGTTCCACTAATTTCTCATCTGCTGAAAGAGTAATATTCATAGTTTCAGTCCTCATCACATATTGCGCTTATGTAACTTATGTATACAAATATAGCGGTTACTGGAATTAATTCAAGTATTCTTTTCCGACAAAAATATCCCTTCCCTTTGTCTTCCATTTTTATGCCTGCCCCGTGAAACCGGGTTCCCTTCCAGGGTGTTTCAGCGGGGCCCCTTCATTTTTCTGCCTTTCTTGAATGAGCTGCGGGGGACATTTAGGAGGGCAGAAATATGGGCTGCATGAACTGCAGTTGTTTGGTTTTTCTGTCTGCAGAAAGCTTAAAACCTGTTTTTGCCCCTGAAAACAGCTTCCAAGGGCCGTTTTCAAGTAATTTATCATTGCAACCCACTTATCAGCAATACGTTAACTGGCAACGGCACCCATATTATCCATATTCATAAGCAAACAGCCCTGGCGGATTCCGCAAAGATATCTTTTAAGAGGACGATCCCTGCCGCGAGGCCCAATGATCTGGACGTCGGTGCGAGTGGCTGACTGCTATAACGTAAATATGATCATCCTTGATTTGGTAAATGATAGCATAGGGGAAGCGTTTTGTCAGGCAACGCCGTGCTCTCGATGAGATTTGACGCCAGGCATCAGGATATTGCATAATTCGGTTTATGGCAGCGTATACTTCTTGAAGAAAACCATAGCCGAGGTCCGGCTCGCAATCATTGTAATAGTCGACGGCTTGATTCAGCTCAGCACGAGCTGAAGGATGGAAAGAAAAATTCATTTGCCAAGGCGTTCCCGGATTTCGCGAAACACCTGTTCTCCCGGAATCGTATCGACATTTCCTGATTCAATCTCTTCGATGCGACGTTCGGCTTCTTCGGTCCAGGCCTGCTCTATATTTTGCCGAGTCGGGGCATTCAGGCTTTCGAGCAACCTATCGGCTAAATAGATTCGGTCTTCACAGGGAAGGGATAAGAGTTCATCCGTAAGTTTTGTTGAGACTGAGTTCATCCGTAGTTTTCCTTACTTTTTATATTGGTAATTTATATGGTGTTCGCATCCCTGTCAACTATGGTCCTGTCATTCAATGGTTCTGTCTATAATATTTCTGCCAGGCACATCTCCGACAGGATGATTAGGGGCATAAAGATTATTGTTCCTCGTTCGTGGTTGATTGTTGCTGGATATTCTTTCTCATGGAAAAGCTTTTCCGTGCCGGGAGTCCGCTGAGTGATGTGCGATATCAGCCCCGCCTGGTTCAGTTTTTTCCTGGCGCGAAAGACCCGGCGTTTGCCGCTGCGATCCGGGAATTTATATGTTGGATTGCCTGTTTTCATGACTTTGCATTTACCCATTTCAGGCAATGCGCGAAATGGGTAAGTAAGCTCGTAATTACCCAAAACAGGCAATGCGTAAAATGGGTAATTGTTTTATATCGAGAAGCAGCATATTCTCAACCGCTAATCCCGCTAATAAAAGAATTTCATACACTGAATCCTAGTATCATTCGCATAGATTCGCAAGATTCGCGGTTAAAAACTCTGTGTTTACTCTGTTTTCCTCAAGCGAAGCGGTTGTAGAAAGACTTTTTTTCACAACCACTCACTCCGTTCGTTAGAGTAACCGCAGAGTAACCACAGAGAGGGCAGGATTTTAAACCGCTAATCCCGCTAATCTTCGCTAATGGGATATGTATCATGTGCGTAATTTGGAAGATTCGCCGTGCCTGATCCACACGTGAGGTGGTCTGGCGGTTCGAAAAATAACTTTTAAAGTTTCTGTAAGAGGGGTGCGGGGAGAGAAACTTTTTTCAAAAA
>PUNP01000361.1 GCA_003551785.1 Candidatus Brocadiaceae bacterium
TCGCACGCATCCCTGCGTGCGACCTCGACAGGCAAGATGCCTGTCATACGTATCGCACGCATCCCTGCGTGCGACCTGGACAGGCAAGATGCCTGTCATACGTATCGCACGCATCCCTGCGTGCGACCTCGACAGGCAAGATGCCTGTCATACGTATCGCACGCATCCCTGCGTGCGACCTGGACAGGCAAGATGCCTGTCATACATTAACGGTCGATTAAACAGTGCCGGACGTATCGTAAATTTTCACACGAACTCCGGGAGGCACCAGGGGTCCTGTGCGAGGTAATTTCCGTCGCTGTAAAAGAAGGCGCGCGCTCTGCACCCTCCGCATATATCCACATGATCGCAGTTTCCGCACCGTCCTTCATATAAAGTATAATTACGGAGCCGGCTGAACACCTCGCTGTTATCCCATATTTCATCAAACGGCTTTTCCCGCACGTTCCCTGCGCTTACCGGGAGGTAGGGGCAGACATGCACGTGTCCGTCGGGAAGTATGCAGCAATAGGAGACCCCGGCCAGGCAACCTCTGGTGAAGCGCAGGCCCATCTCTATTTTCCGAGCCATGGGTAAAAACTGCGGCGCGCAGGTAGGCTTGAGCTCCAGTTCCAGCGACTTTTGCTTCTGTAGAATCAACTCCAGCGTTTCAAAATACTGCCGTCGTTTGACGACCTGTTCCTCAATGTTTTTACCTCTTCCGGCCGGCACGAGGAAGAAGGGGTGGAGGGCATCGACCCCCACCCTTCGGGCCAGTTCGATCATCGGAACGAGACGGTGCCGGTTGTTTTCAGTAATAGTCATATTTATCTGAGTTTTCAGCCCCGCATTGATCGAATTTTCGATTCCGGCCAAAGCACGCGCATGCGCTCCCGATTCATCCCTGAACTCGTCATGGCGGGAAGCTTCGGTGTCGTCAAGACTGACACCAACCCCCGCCAGACCGATTTCTTTCAACCTTAAGGCGGTTTCGCGATCAATGAGCATACCGTTGGTACCCAGCACCGGCCGGAGACCGCCCCGCATGGCGTGACTGATCAGCTCAAAAATGTCCGGTCTCAGCAGGGGTTCACCACCGCTGAGTATCAGCAGCCGGAATCCGGCTGTGGCGATTTCATCTATCAGCTTCTTCCCTTCTGACGGGCTCAATTCCCCCGCGACGTCCGCACTGCGGCATGAACTGCGGTAGCAGTGCTTGCAGTTTAAGTTACATCTTTTGGTCACATTCCATGATATAAGCATTGGCAAAAAAATAAGGTAAAACCCAACATCTCTTTATTTTATCTGAAAATGGACAAAGCGATTCATCGTATCTCTTCATCCGTCAGGTAACATCCCGAGTCAGATGCCCATAGGTCTCCGGTCTCCGCCATAGCCCTCGCCCGGAGGTTACCGTTGCACAAGCCCAACCAGAGGCAGCATCTGCAACGTCCTTTCAAGTGGTTTTTGCGATCTCTGAGTTTTGTCAGCACCGGATTCGCCACCGTATCGGTCCAGATTTCTGAAAAATGGCGCTCTCTCACGTTTCCCAGCGTTATACTGCGGGTAAACTGATCCGGATGCACGTCTCCCTTCCAGTCAACGCAACCGATGGCGATGCCCGATCGATTCCCACCGTTGTTTTTCAGAAGCTGCAGCGCCCTCTGTGCCCTTTCCGGGTCTTTTTTTTTCAGTTTTTGGTAAACATAAATCCCGTCAGCGTGGTTATCGACCGTCAGGATTTCGGTTGTAAGCCCCCCGGCGTGGAACTCAAGAGTCTTTTCGATGATCAGGTCCATTGTCTTGCGTTTTTCTTCCATCGTTAAATCATCGGATTTCCCGCTGCCACCACGCCCGGCGGCGACGAGATGATAAAGGCAGAGTCTGGGGATATTTTCACGCCGAACCAGATCGAAGACGGCTTCCAAATCTTCGCGTGTGTATTGACATATAGTGAAGCGCAATCCGACTTTCTGCCCGGCTTCCCGGCAATTTCTGATACCCTCCAGCGTTTGGTTGAAAGCACCGCGGCAACCTCGAAACGCATCGTTTCTTCCCTCCATCCCGTCCAGACTGACGCCGACGTAACCGATACCGGACTTTTTGATACGTTTGGCGACATCTCTGCTGATCAACGTGCCGTTGGTGGAGATGACGGGCCGTATCCCCGCTGCAGCGGCATAGCGTGCGAGGTGAAATACGTCTTTGCGCAGCAGCGGTTCGCCTCCGGAAAAAAGCAGCACGGGAGATTTGATATGCGCCAGATCGTCAATGAACTGCTCGGCTTCTTGCGTGGACAGTTCATTGTCGTGTTTTTTCACTCCGGCGTCCGCATAGCAATGCCGGCACTGGAGATTACAGGCACGGGTGCAGTTCCAGACGACAACGGGGCCACGTCCCTGCAGCGCACCGCTTTTCTGACGATGGGAGTGAGAGGCGTAACGCAACCGGTCTCCATCGGCCGGCTGATCGGTCAATAATTTAGTTAAACTGATCATTTTTTCTTCCTTCTCCGTTTTTCTGAATATTATAACACAGATCAAAGCCAAACGAAATTAGCGGTCCTTGCGGCTCCGGAATCCGTACGTCTCAGGCGCTGATTATGTAACCCAACGAAATCAGAATATGAATCACCAGAACAACTGCTACGTGGATTCCCATGGCCGAAACAAGCTTCTCGCGGTCATGGCTGTGCCATGCCCCGATGATCGCTTTAACGGCCAGTGGGAGTGTAAGAAAAGCCAGGACAGTCGGCATCGGCATAACGCCGGCCGCCGCCCAAGCAGCGATCCACAGGTAAACCATGAGGGCGGTAACGGTGAAGAACAGCGCGGCGCGGCGGGGTCCCAGGATTATCGGCAGAGTCCGGCGCCCGCCGGCGTGGTCGGCTTTTGCATCGACAAATTCATTGAGCAGCAGGAGGTTATGTACCAGCAGCGCCGAGGGTATCGAAGCGATGAGTGCGCTGTAAGTGTATGAGCCTGAAAGAACAAAATACATCCCCAGCACGGGCATCGCGCCCAGCCCGGCCCCGGCCGACCATTCCGGCCACGGGCACTTCAGTATCAGCGGGCTGTAAAGCAGTATAAGCAAGGCGGCAACGAGCAACAGCGGCAGGAGACGCCAGCCCACCGAGACTACGAAATACAAACCAATAGCGGTAGCTGAAAAAAACATGAAAAGTCCGAAAGCCAGCACTTGCCGGGGGGAAAGGAGCCCTTCCGGAAGGGCCTCACCGCCACCGCTGAACGGTGTACGTTCCGTCATGAGGTCGATCCCACTGCGAAAATCAAAATAGTTGTTCAGGATGTTGACCGATGCATGCGCAAGCACGAGCCCGCCTCCTGCAACAAGAGCATACGGCAGGTGAAAAAAACCCTCGTGCCATGCGACGGCCGATCCCAGAAAGGCCAGCACGAGCGAAAGGACAAGAAAATTGGCACGAGCCGCGATCATCCAAGGCTTAATTTTGTTGAGAGTAGTTTGCGATATTTCGCTTTTCATGTTTGTTTATCTCTAATAACAACCTTTTTTGTTCTGGGAAATCAATACATTTTCATACAGCCGCCGGTTCTTTTCACTAATGGTCATATTTATCTGAGTTTTCAGCCCCGCA
>PUNP01000379.1 GCA_003551785.1 Candidatus Brocadiaceae bacterium
CCAACCCCTTTTGAGGCAATGATAGACACCCGAGGGTCGTCGGAATTTATGAAGTGATCTTGAAAATCGGCAAGCTCAAATTTAATCTCGTCAGACACATCTAATTCTCCTCAGATTGTCTTTCTTCCTGCTTTTGCTCAAATAAAATCTCTTCTCTTTTCCCTCTTTTTGTGGCATTAATCGCCTGTGCGATCATGTACCAAAGTGTTGCGATACCGGCGGCAAGCGCTACAATCCCTGATACTTGTTCCACTAATACCGTGAGCGTTGTTCCTAATATTCCAATTACAGACTTACCAAGAAATTCCAAATTGAGCATAGGATGGTTTATCTTTTCGCTGCTTCGATTAGCTTGTCTTTCGATAATTGAGTCCATGAGCCACCTTTTGAGATGAAAAATGCCAATTCATCATTCCCGAATCTGTAATCGCAATGAGCAAACGGGGTCTTGACATTTGGGTAAAAACATAAACGGCTGTAATCGGTGTGCCGTTCAATCAAATTAACCAATTTCGGCATCAGTTCTAAATGAGTGCGGTAGTCCGATGCGCCAAGTCCTTTTTCGGAACCGGGGCGGTCGATTGGTTGGAATAGATGTTCAGTGGTGAGCGATGTGCGTCCTTTTTCGAGTTCGTGTTTCTCGTGTCGAAAGCCCGAATTGAGACTTACCCAAATCGGTGAGCCGAGCAAGTGACGGACATAGCTCATCGGGTGAGCGTGATAAATTTGAATCTTATCAATCACGTCAACCGGAACGCCAAACTCAGGGCGCTTGATGTACTCGCTTATTTTCATGTAAGCCTTGTAGTTCATGTGAGGAAACTACAAAAAATTATTCAATCGAGTAAAGTTTTAGTTCTTAATAAACTAATCCATCCAATCCATATCAGGAACTTCTGCTCGCTGATATTCAAATGGTTTTAATCCGTTTTCTGTGTGTATCATGTGAAATCTCTTCCAGTCCTGCGTACCGTGCCGAACCTTCGCTTGCTTTATAAAAACGCTGTTGTAGGGAGCTGTATCAGTATCATCCCATAGTTTAATCAAGCTACCGTTGACAACAAGTTCTTCAATACGGGATGGCCGAAATACCGATGTGATGAGCGAGGCATCCTGCTTTAATTGCTGACTCCACCGAACGTCTCCATACCCCGGTTCCTGCGACCATCCATTGCGAGTATTGTATGAAATCGTTATCTGAGACAGAGGGTTGCAAACGACATTCAGCTCTTTCGCCATGCGGGTTATCTGTTTGGATATATGCTCAACTCGCTCTGTCCTCGATGTGTTTAAATTACACTCGATATTCTGCACGTAGTCAAACACAATGAAGTCCAATCCGTGCTCACGGTTCAACTTTCTTGCCTCCCGCTTAATATCCTCAATATCGTACAATGAGTCGCATATGTATAGATTATTGAACTCAGGAACCTCGTTTTCAAGCATGTAATTAGCTGTTTCGCTGTCATACCCCTCAAGCTGGAACCATGCAACATTATAGCCCTGACGTAGCAGCCGTTCGGCTTTGTATAGGGCGTATTGCGTTTTCCCGTGACCCGAATCGGCTATGGTTAGCTCTACCTGACCCCGCCTCATTGAGTCCTCGTATATGCCGTTGTCGAGCTTCGGAATGTTGAAATACAACTTCTCGGCCTTCGGTTGGTCTTTATCGCGATTCATAATTTCCGATGGCGTTAGAGATTTTCTAACCGTGGACTCTATACCGACCTTATCAGCCCCCTGGTGAAATTTATCAAGAATCTTATACACATCGTTGGTTTTCCAACAATCATCTAAAATCCCTTGCGTGGTTTTAATCAGGTCTCTGTGAATCTTTTTCTCAATAAGAATTTGGCAGTATTCCTCAATTCGGAAGCCACCCACCTTCATTAAATCAAACAGATAGTTCTCGCCAATATCCTCAAGAGCGCCCATATCTCGTAGCTTTTGCTCAAGAAGCGTAACGTTGTTGTCGTCAACTTCGATTAACGCATTGTAGATTACCCTGTGGTTTTTTAGGTAAAAGCATTCGGGCGTAACCGAGTCCATCACTACTTGCAAGTTGTCGTAGTCGTTGATGCAGGCTCCAAGTAGGTATTGTTCAACTTCGTGAGCGTAAGGCGTCTGTTTTTCTGAATTTTGCATTAGTAAGTGCTCCACAGTTTTGATTTCGTATTTTTAGGCTCTTCTTCTCTGATTTTCTGAACATGCTTGTATATGTGCCTGAACTCAATACCGGACTGAGGGGTGTAATGATCTGCATACGCCCTCCAAAATCCTTCTTTAAGCTCCTTTTCAGTAACCTTGAATTTTTTAACCGCTTTCAGAAAGCCTGCCTTGTGCTGATCTTCCGGTAAATTCATCAACGGCATTACCTCCCTGACCACATCGCTATTCTTGGTAGCTACTAAGGAACTGTTCGGTCTTTTTGATTTCGTTATTGATTGATTGCCCATGACTTGATTTTATTTCGTTTTTAATTTTATCGAATTTATCCCTGAGTTTGTTACCACTCTGAATATTTTGATGCCACTTATCCCAAAGTTCTGAGTATTTATGGCAATCCCTGAAAACTGCATTCACCAAGAAAAGCATTTGCTCCTCGGTTCTTCCGTCGAGCCGGATTGCTTTATCAATATC
Source organism: Candidatus Brocadiaceae bacterium (assembly GCA_003551785.1). The sequence continues at coordinate 2,641 of PUNP01000379.1, forward strand.
TTTCACCCACCCCTTTAACGATGGTGGGTTTTTATTGTATTTGTGAGTCGGGTCACTTTCGCAAATTGCATCAAGTAAATATTCAGCTACCCGGTTAGCAGATTCCCAAGTCTCAGTATCAGAGGCGTTCGGCACGTCAGTCACGTCAGTGCTGACAGAAACATTTTCAGATTCAGTTTTTAATTCTTCTTCACTTTCTACTTCTAATTCCCTTTCATATTCATATTCTATTTCGGCAATGGGTTCCGAACCCTTATCAAAGGCTTTCAAACCCTTTACAATGGGTTTGCAAAAAGTGTCCTCACGTATGCTTAAAGGCAATTCATTCCAACTTTTAACAGCAGATGTCTGCATATTCCCGTTGAAGCTCTGATTTTTCAAAAAATTCTGCAAAATCACATATCCGTCTTTGTATTTTACTTTTTCCGCCTCGGTAAATCGCTCAAAAATCTTCAAAACCATGTCTTTATCAATGCCAGTTTCAAAGGCAATTTTCCTAACATGAAGCTCGTATATCCCGAGCATATTTGTGTTTGGATTCGTGAGTAAATAGAGAAAAAGGAGTTTCTCTAAAGGGTCTAAATCAATGATGTAATTATCATTCCAAAAGTGGGTGTTTACTGATCTGAGTTTACTCATATTTTTGAGCGTTTTTGTAGTTAGTTTAAATAAAAAAAGCCCCTAACAGAGAACAAGCGTTTTGAAATTCGTGGAAGTTGCCGGAATGGGGCTGAATTTCGCCTGCTCTCTGTTAAGAGCTTTGATTTTCCTTTTCGCCTTCCACAGCGGTCAATAAATCAACACTTCAATATCCGTGATTTTTACAACAATCACAAAGAAATATGTAATATTTATAGCGCTTATAGTTAGCTACTATAGTCGAGTTTATTGGGTTCTACGTAGTGTTTCAGGTAGTGAATAACAGTAGTCCTTTCTATACCGAGGAACC
>PUNP01000008.1 GCA_003551785.1 Candidatus Brocadiaceae bacterium
CCGACCGATACCGGCACTCCTGCGTCGCTAATATCCCGGTAGAATGCGACATAAGCTTCGTCATCGGGGGCCATCTGCTTGCCGTTAAGCTCGATCGCTTTGCCGTGTTCGCGGGCGGCTTCAATAAGCTGCAGCTTGTATTCGTCAGGTATCAAAGCAAAAGACCAGTTCTCATAACGGCGCCCCTTAGACCATGGATGAGCCAGAATATCGACGTGGTCCTGCCCCCTGACCGTCGCCATCATTCGTGAAAATGCTTCCTCCACATATTCGTCCACGGATGCAAAATCCTGTAAGCTTACCTGGTGAATAGCTGCATTCAGATAATCAATCCCCAGTTCTTCTTTCAACTCCGGGGTGCAGGAGACCTGTCCGTCCCTATCCAAAATATCGACTTCTGCCCCGAGATAACTTCTTATGGATGGACTCTGCCGATGATATTCGGCAACCACGGTGCGATAAATTTCAAACGGTAGGCGCGATGTAATATGATCCCCGACGCCGATGATGTCCAGACCCAGTTCCTGGCTGCGTTCGATGATCGCTTCAACAGTACAACCGTTATCTTTCCTGTAATCTGTCGCATGAGTATGAAAGTCACACTTTTCATTAATCATTTTGTTTTCTCGAACAGTTCTTTCGAATCTCTTGGATAGCGGCACTATAATCGTCCTGAGAGAAAATCGAACTTCCCATCACCAGGATGTTAGCCCCGGCGTCGGTGACAAGGCGGGCGTTATCCGCATTTATTCCTCCATCCACCTCGATATCAACCGCCCTGCCGAGTCTTTCGCATTCGTTTTTTATAACACGTATTTTTTCACACATATCCATAAACGTTTGCCCGCTGAAACCCGGCTCCACGGTCATAACCAACACCATATCAATTTTGTCCAGGTACGGGAACAGAGCTTCCGGATTAGTATCAGGTTTAATGGAAATACCAGCCCTTATGCCCAGTTCCCTGATCTTCCGAATAATCTGTCCCGTATCATATTCACACTCAAGGTGAAAAGTGATATTGTCAGCACCTGACTCCACAAACGAAGTTAAATACTGCTCCGGCCGGCGGATCATAAGATGGACATCAAAAAACAGCTCTGTTTCCTTACGGAGGGAGGAAACCAGTAAAGGTCCGAAAGAGATATTTGGCACAAAATTCCCATCCATAATATCGAGATGGAGCATATCGGCACCTGCCGATTCTATAGCATCCAGTTCTGAGGCAAGCCTGGTGAGATCAGCTGCGAATATCGATGGTGCAATCTTAATCTGTTTCATTATAAGTATTATATTTTGGGAGTTAATGGTTTATTCTTTTTGGTAGCGCAGCCAGAGGTAACTGCCCGGTTCTTCAATGTGAAAGCTGAAGAAGCCGTTTTTGTCAACTTCAGCCGTATGCTCATCTTCCGAAAGCACATTTTCGATTTTCAGTTTTTCCTCACGCAAAAAGTGCAGCTGCATTTTTTTGTTATTTTCTTCAGCATAAATCTCCCTGAAAACTATAATATACCCTTCTTCCAAATTTTCATCGATCGATTGGAAACCCGTCCAGGAGTGATCATCAGGAATTTTCCCAATGGGGAAGGTATAGCCGTTCCACATACTGAGACGGTGTTCTTTATATTTTTCAAGCACCGGTTTCAGTTCAGCCCTTGCCTCGTCGGAAAGAAACTGGGTTTCCTGGAAAAAAAGCGGAATTCCCATCAGTGCTATCGCAAGTCCGTAAGAATGTGGATATAGATAGGCATTGGAATAATCCCTTGGGGTAGCGTCTTTATCCTGAATGGTTATCTGCATCTGATTCAGGTTCATAACATGAGCAAGCTGCCATGTATCTCGAAGTGCCAGACGAGGGGCATATTCTATGTGACTGCCATGTTTCATAGGACCGGGGCCGTTTTCTCTGTTCGACAGAAAAAGGTTACCCCACTGACGGGCAAAAAAGTACCCTACGCGCGGAATACCCTCGGTAACATCCCAGTTTATTCCCGTATCGGGATCGTCGATATGCCGGAGCAATTCGGGGACGGCTTCCCGGAACTCGGCTACGTCATCTACTGTTTTAAGCCCCATGAAGTCCAGTTTAAGCCGCCGAAAATTCCCTTTGCAAACATTATCAGCAATGATTTCGGGGTTGTTCTTGGCTACATGGTATGGAAACCACAGTCCAAGACCTATACCGGCTTCGTCGGCAGCGGAACGGATGGGAAACCATCCGCCCGGCAGCCGTTCGGGATGTGGTTCCCAGCTTCCTTTATGACGTTCTTCACGACTGGTGATAGGGGGATAAAACCATCCGTTATCTATTTGCAGAACATCGATCCCAAGATCGCCGCAGCTTTCGATTTCGCGAAGCAGCCTTGACTTATTTGTAGCTGCGGGAGACCCTTCCGAGCCGTCAGACCACCAGGCACCACCGCTGCCCCATGTATTGGACATTACCATGCCGTCGCGTTCAGGCAGAAACGGGTAACGGGCACGGTCAAAACGCTTGACCGCCAGCTGGCGATGCGATTCATCGGCAGAATGCAGGATCGTCCAGGAAGCCCAGCAGGTCAGCCCCTTGTCAAATTGCCAGTAGGGACTGGAACCATACTCATCGGGGGAAATGCCCAGTCCGGTGACGTAAAGCCCGTCTGTGTGAAGTACAAACTCACCGGTATCGACATGACGTGTGTTGACACATTTGGGCGATTCCTTCACCACGCTGAGCGCCTCCCCTTTCCGGCTGAGAGTAATCATATTGGCCCAGTCCACACTGACGGGGGGTCTGTCTTCGGATACCGGAACTGCCCGGGATTTGAGCAGGGGTAAATGATCAAAATTCCGATGCTGGGTGTTGGAATAGAGCCCATAAGCATGTCCCTCCGTATCGGTCGTGTTGACCGGGAGTCGGTCACAGTAGGCCCAGCCCAGGTACTTTGTCAGGCGTTCTCTATCTTTTTCACTGTCAAAAGGCATGACAGGTTTTATACCAAGGCGTGTCCAGACCCCGGGGATATCCGGCCAAACCCGCACCTCCCAGGTAATGTAAAACTGCGGTTTGGAGTAGCGAAAAACAAACCTTGCTAAAAGGTGATCGTTGACGTTTGTTTCCCCTTCGATGCATTCGCCCTTCGCTTCAATTAATTCCGGATCGGATATATCTGTAACACCACGCAGGTACCAGTCTGCTTCGTCACAGTCCGGCTTGCTACCAGCCCATTCATACTGCGAAACTTCACGGCGGAGTCCCGTGGTAACAAGTCCCCTGTCAGTAAGCTGCCAGCGACGCCGCATCTGTGCGGAATCGGCCGTAAGTTCACGGCCGTCAAACGCAATTGTGGCGCCTTTCAAACTGACGCTGAATTGACATCTGTTCATAGAATCCGTCATCGAATTCTGCTCCACGCTTGAATGAAAATTCGTATTATTATCGTCATTCGTTTGTTAAAAAAGAATCTTAGTGATTATAATACAAAGATAACTGCGATGTCCACCCCATAACGGATTGAGGAATTTGCGCTGTAGGTTTTTTTTGTGAATTGAGGGTGCCGGTATCTTTAATTTTTCCGTGTTTTCTGCCGTTCCTACAGCGCAAATTCC
>PUNP01000408.1 GCA_003551785.1 Candidatus Brocadiaceae bacterium
CACGGCCAGCGAGGGCTGGCTCTACTGCGCCTTCGAAGGCGGCATCAATGCGATGTACGAGAGCGTGCGCGTCGTGCGCTTCACGTTGGCCTGGTTGTTGGCGGGCGAGGGCATGAAATCAGAAAATGGAAAAACATCGTGAATACACCCGTCGATACCATGCCGCATACGATCCTGCGGGAAACCGTGAGCGCCACCGCGTCACCCAGTCAACCCGGCGTCATGAAGTCACGAAGCCAAAAAAAAGGACCCCCGCCATGAGCAGGATATACAATCAGAGCGGTGGCTACCGCAAGCTACATTCATTCAACTTCGCCACGATCATCCATCTCGGCACCATGAGCTTCTGCAAACGTTATCTCTCTTGGAAGGATGATCCCTTGGGCAAGACGCTGGGACAGATGGTCGGGGCCTCGCGCTCGGGCAAGCAGAACATTGTCGAGGGTTCGGAACGGGCCAAGACTTCGACTGAGACGGGGGCCGTTCTGGGGATGCAGCACCTACCCGCAATGCAAAGGAACACGTAAAATTGGAGATTAGAAAATCAGAAAGGAAGGAAGGAAGGTGAGAGTGGTCTATCCCGATTATATCCAAATGAGGCAACCGTTACGTTTCAAAGATTTTCTCCGTTCAGACGTCTAATAATATAGAGGGGCAACAATGGGGAATAACAAAAATGACTAACTCAAAAAATCCTGTGAAGTATATTTTTTCACTTATAATAGTCGGGATTGTATTTTATACAATCACCATCGGTTGCAGGGAAGGTCTCAAGCAAGACGATAGCGCTGTTTCCGATAAGGAAAACCTCGCTGAGATGATTAGCGAGTTGGCGGGATATTCTCTATTTTTTGGTGCTGGGATGTGTTAATGTCTAACTATTCAGGGCTTAAGCGTTTTCTCTCCTGTTTGACACTCCTCAGCTTTTGGCCAATAGTATGTTCCGTTTTTTGGTTTACTCAAACGGGAGATCATTGTTCTACCATAAACCAGACATTTTCTACAGAAACGAATGCGCGTGCTATTACCCGAACGAGGCAAAAATTATGGTGGAGTTTGTTGATTCACAATGTAATTGTTTTTATTCTATGTGGGAGTTTGCTTTTCTTATGGATAGAGGGGCAAATGATAGGTAATGTGGTTCACGAGATGGGAGGCTTGATTTTCACGGGCTTGGGCGGCTTGGTTGTATTTGATGGCATTGTCTTTGGGGCCATCATTGGGCCTTTGAAGAAGGTATCATCTTCGCAATGGAGTCTTTTTTTTAGAGTTATGTTTGCAGCAATTCCCGTCATAGGAATTAAATCGACGATGGCGTCATTATACAATTTAGTTGAATAAAACAAGAACGGGAGTGAAAATGATCGTGGGAAAAAATAATGCAGCAAGCTAATATAAACGACAACGAACAGAGAACCGAATTTTATCTCAAACGCTCGTCACGGTTGACCGACCTGATACCGTTTTTTTATATAGCGTTTGCTGTGAGTTTCGGGGACTACCGCCCGGTTTCGCTGGCTATCCTGGCCGTCGGCGCCGTTGTGTTTTTCCTCAGAAGCCGCCCGCAAGTCATCACTGACGAAAAAGGACTGTATTATCGCTCGTTCTTCCAAATATCAGCGTTTTACCGTCCGGTTACATCAACAGAGTTATAAGCCGATACGGAGGTTTAAAGCATTTTCTCGGTTATAATGACGAACACAGCGTTTATCCACCCTTTTGGCTCCTCTTCAGGGGTGAGACCGGGGCTGTCGAGATAGGAAGGGGCGGCCTTTTTTCGTTGTTTTTGTGGGACTGGACGGTGTCCGTGAGCCCGGACGGCAGTAGAGTCATTCACTCTGGCCTGTCTTTTTCGCTGAAAAATGACTCCGTGAATGTTGATACGACGATTTATTTGAGCAGAATTCTCTTGCAAAAGTGATTCTGGTCTGAAAACCCTGTGTCTTTATGCCCTGGTAAGGGCAAGGTTTGGTAGCCGCGGGTTTTGAACCCGTGGAAACGGGACGACATCAACCACCGGGGTGCCCCGGATGGGGCACGGTAAATGACGCGTAATTAGTCGACGGTTCAATATGTCGATTCGCGAGGACATCCATGAGTTCAGGGTGTCCGGCGAGAGCGGAAATTTCTGTGAAAATGGACGCACTACCGCGCCCCGTTCGGGGCGCACATCGTGGGGTGAACCGCAATCCCCGGGTTGGAAACCCGGGGCTACCGAACATCGCCTCTGTCGAGGCGGGTTTGCCGAAAATTTTGTAACAGAGTCTTTTTAATCAGGATGACACAAAATTTAGGGAGAAAAAAATGGCATTATTCAAAAGTGATCGACCGGAGACCTTTGAAGTGTGTGGAGAACCGTTTCACTGTACCGTCTGTGGGAACGATAAGTTCACGACAAGAAAAGCACAACTGAACACAAGTCTTGCCACAATGTTCGGACTCGACTGGGCCAACCGTTCGGCGGTATGCGTGCTGTGTTCCCAATGCAGATATATTCACTGGTTCCTGCCTGAATGAGATGGAATTTACTAACTCTAATGGTTCATTTCACTAAAAGCTTGGCTGAAAAGGCTGCAGACAAAAAGTATGACAGGCATCCCTGCCTGTCCGGGGCGAACAGCCATTCGCCCCTACAGTCGGATATGTGTAAATAGAAATTGGAAGCGATTTACGGATGAAAAAAGTTTTTCATAGCCATTCTATCTGCATAACTGAAGGAAAGCGTTTTCACAACACTAAATGACTGAGGAGTATTTATAATGGACACAACGTATCCTCGCGAGTTCAGGCGCAATCGGACGACAACGGGAATGTATGGCTTGGCAGCTGCGCTTTTTACTTCTGCCGGGATGTTTTTCGCCGTCGGACACAACTTTTTGCTGGCCTTCATTTGGTTGGGCGCCGGCGGTGTGTGGTTTACTAACTTCTTTTGGGGCATGGATGTTCCTCTGGTTCTCATAAAAGAGCACGAAATTATTGTGGCTGTTGGGATAGCACGAAAAAAGACCGTCCAGTGGGGACAAATCCACTGCATCATCCGGAGGAGTAAAGGCAAACTGGCTTTGATCCTGGATGACTGGGAGGACGTCACCATTCACCTGAAAGCGATAAGCAGTGACGAGAGATATGCTCTTATTGACGCACTTGAACACGGCAGCGGATGCGAGATAATCGATCGTTCCGGAGGATGATTTACAATGTTTTTACCGTATCATGTTGATGTGCCGATGAAGAGGTGGCCGGTGACGAACTGGATACTGATCGCTGTCACCACCATCGTCTCCATCTATGTCTTTGTTTCGGTCGCCGGCGGCGAAATGTCGGAAGAGGCCCTGGAGTCCTTTATCTTAGGGGGTGGTATGCTCCGGGGCTGGCTGGTGCATATGCTGATTCACGGCGGCGGGTGGCACCTGTTTGGAAATATGCTGTTTTTATTCCTCTTCGGCAACGCCATATGCGCCAAGGTCGGCAACCTGTACTACATACCGATCTATATCGGATTGGGCCTGCTGGCGGCGGCCGTCCATATGCTTTTCGACGGCCGACCGGCCATAGGCGCCAGCGGCGCTATAAACGGCATAGTCGG
>PUNP01000507.1 GCA_003551785.1 Candidatus Brocadiaceae bacterium
AAGAGGTTAAAGATGAAATTAAAAAGCTTATCGTGCGTGACCAAATCACTCAATATATTCAATCTTTGCAGGTGGAATATTCAGTAGATATTGATACTGATTGGGTGCAGGAAAAAAAAGCAAAAGCCGCCCCGCAAAAAAATAAAGAGAATAATAACGGCAAGCTCGATGATTGACCGAATTCCCCTATTCCAAATAAAAGCGTAGATGTATAAACCGGACTAGCCGGAAAAGCAGTGTTCCGTATTCGGTATTCAGCGGGCATTAATATGAGTCGTTGGTCGTTCACCAGCAACCAGCAACTATCAACCAAGTGTCAGCAACCAACAACTTTTTGCCAAAAAAGCAAGAAAATTATAATTATGATACTAATACTTCACACATGTAACCCTCATGACAAGCTATAATACCACTGATATGGCTGTCCTGGAAAAAAACCTGCTCTCCGGCCCCGCTTTTGCACGGAAACAATACGCTGACCGTATTGAGGAACTTATTCTTGCGGAAAAAGACAGTGATGTCATTTCTGTTGAATACATCTACTTCAAAATAACAGGCTTCCGCTCCGATGAAACGCTTTCAGGTACAATGAGTTACGACGATATGCTCCACGACCTCTCATTACTGCTCGAACGTTTCTCACAAAGAAACATTCGCTCCACTAACGATGTTGACGATACGTTGTATACTCTGAAGCAATTGGCTTTGATCCTGGATGTCTCACCGCGAACTATCCAGAGATGGAGGAAAACGAAAGGGCTCCCCGCTCAACATTACGTTTTTCCTGATAAAAAAAAGAGAGTAGGTATTAAGTTATCAGTGCTAAAAACCTTCCAAAAACACCACCCCGAACTGATCAGTCGCTCAGCAGATTTTTCACGAATCACGGAAAGAGAGAAAAGTGAAATAATTAAAATGCTGAAAAATGAGATGCAAGGGAAGAATCCTACTCCTACTTCAGCCACAGAGAATGTTGCACGAAAGACAGGAAGGGCTAAAGAAAGCATCAGGCGGATCATGCATAATGTCCATTTTGCTGATCAGGCTGCTCCTTTTAATAAAAAGCTTGATGAAAAGGATAAAATGGATATTTACAGGTATTTGAATCAAGGCCGTTCAACTAAATCGCTCGCTGAACAATACCATAAATCAACTCAAACCATATATCGTGCGTATAATTATGCCCGAGCTAAGAAATTATTGAGTAACTCCCCGCTTTCACCAATGGGAAGTCTGAACCAAAAAAACGACTTTGCCCCCTTCGACCAAATGAGCATTGCGGATTTAGTCAATTCTCCCATAGAAAGCGAAGAGGAAGTATTAAAGGTGAGCAATGCACTGAAAAAACGCATCAGTGACCTGGAAAATAGAATCGATCTGCACAAATATGTAAAAACTGCCGATCTGGATGAGCTTCAGCAATCACATGCTGCGCTTAGCGCTTTTGTTATAAAAATGCTGCTCCTTCATCTACCGCTGATAATAGAAACCGCAAAGTTTCACTCCGGACGCAATTTACCACTTAATAAGCTGATTATATTAGGGATTCAGAAGTTCTTTCCGGCCTTGCAAAAATTCAAACGTGAGGGGAAAAGCGGCTTCAATGTTTTTTTCAGGTTTGCGCTCATGAAACATTTAGCAAGACATTTACCTGAAACAGAAATGCCTCCAAAAAAATCATTAAAAAAAAACAATGCAAATAAAATCGGGGATAAAGAACGAGAAAAAGCCTACAGTGAAACAATGACATTACTTGAAGGGATGGAGAGAAGAGCTAAAGTTGAAGGCTGCAGCTATCTGGTGGAAGTAGCAGGACACTATAAGGTATCTTTATCCAGCCTCTTCCAAAAAAACGGTATTATGCCCTAAAATGCTTATAGGGAATTACATTAGGTCGTTTCCTTCATCACCATAGTTGGGCATACCACAGACAGGAATGTCTGTGATACCTCGATATCGAAAAAAACGGTATAGGCTATTACTCAATAATTGATGGAGCGTAAACATGTTCAAAACTAAAGATATAAGATTAATTTTGTTGCCCATTAGTGGGTTGCTCATCGTGATGCTGATGCTCACTCAACGGCATGATATCGTCAATAATACTGATACCGATTTCAGGATGGGTAAACTAAGCGACGACGGCCGATACGGTGGACGGTTTGAAACGATGGGAACTGACGCCTTTGTCATCGTTTATGCTGATAACCGCACAGAGGCTAAAGATTACATAAACACCGCCCAGGAAGCTATATTTCATATTGAAAACTTGATGAACCTCTATGATGACTACAGCGAGTTGAGCCGGCTTAACCGGCAGGATGCCGGTGATAAAATGCAAGTCTCCGATGAACTGTATTATGTCATCGAACGTTCAATACATTACGCTGAAATATCCAACGGAGCGTTCGACCCAACTTTCACACCGCTTAAATACCTGTGGCGCGAAGCCCAAAGTCAAAATAAACAGCCGGAAGAAACTGCTGTCGGTAAAACTTTAGAAAAAGTTGGATACGATAATATTGAACTGTTGGATAACAATCATATCGTATTACGCACGGCCGGTATGAAGCTCGACCTGGGCAGCATTGCTAAAGGTTATGCCGTGGATATGGCAGTGGCTGCGCTGCGAGAAAAAGGATGTAAAAATGCTTTAGTTGACATCGGCGGCGATATCGCCGTCCTGGGGTCAAGAAAAGACGGCACGCCCTGGCGCATAGGAGTGCAGAATCCTTTCGGAGAGGGGCATAAGGAAACTATTTTGCATATTCAGGATACTGCCGTTGCCACCAGCGGTGATTATGCCCGATATTATACAATCGACGGCGAAAGATTCTCACATATCATCGACCCACGCACCGGCATCCCCGTGCGTAATGTTCCCTCGGTTACTTTAATAGCCGAGGCAGCTCTCGAAGCCGATGCGCTCGCTACCGCCGTTAACGTGCTGGGGGCCGAAGGCGGGATAGAATTGGTTGATTCATTGGAAAAAGTGGAGTGTATGATTACAATACGAAAAGATGAAGATGAAGACGGCGAAGAAAGGACAGGTACATATTATTCCGAAAATTTTCAAGATTCTATTGCTGAGTAAAGATTACCTGCATATTTCACGCGTATTCAGTGGTGCATATGTGCCAAATGTCAAACGCCGCTGTATTCATTATACTGCAAGTGCAGACTTTTGCAGCAGATGAGCTGCTGAAAACGCGCCCGAAAGGGTAAACCACCATTTGGGGGCCGATTTCACACTGCAAATTTTAAAAGTCTCCAAAATGACATATAACGCATTGATTTTCAATCCGTTATATTAAATGTTGCCGTTGGTTTATGAAATGTTTGGGACTGCTGGACTCGCTCTTCCAGCAGAACAAATAGGGGCTGGCGGCGGCCGCCGCCACGTCTTACATGAAAAGAAATCTATTTTCGGCCCTGAATATTATCTGTCTCCGGCCGCAGCGTTTCCAGTTCCCGCTTAACGGAAGATTCAAGATTTTCGAAACGCTCCCGCACCTCCAGTCTGCCGAGTTCCCCGTCCATCCGTCGAAGCTGACGTATCAGCCCGGGCAGTTGCCTC
>PUNP01000471.1 GCA_003551785.1 Candidatus Brocadiaceae bacterium
AACCCCGCCGATGAAAAGGCGACCATACGGCAGGCGTTCAACCAGCTTCAGACATACAAGGCGGATATCCCCGGCCTTTTCAACTTCAATGAACTGCTCGTTATCTCCGACGGACTCGAAGCGCGCGGCGGGACGCTCACCAGCGGCTGGGACCGGTTCATGCCGTGGCGCACCATCGACGGAAAAGAGGTCGTACCGCGCGGGTCCGTCGAACTCGAAGTGCTGCTCAGAGGCGTGTTCGAAAAACGCCGGTTCCTCGACCTGGTGCTGAATTTTGTCGTCTTTGACGACGACGGTGCTATGATTGAGAAGAAAGCGGCGGCCTACCACCAGTACCACGCTGTGAACAAAGCGGTCGAATGCGCGCTGTCGGCCTGCGGGATTGAATCCGAGCCGGGGTTATTTTACGGTCGGGCACCCGAACCGGTGGAGTTTCAACAAAAGAAAGCAGCAGAGGATGGATCGACTTATGAAATGCCCACCGATCATTTCGATGGTCGGCGAATCGGAGTGATTTGGCATACGCAGGGCAGCGGCAAAAGTCTCTTAATGACGTTCTTTGCAGGGAAGATCATTCAGCAGCCGGATATGGAAAACCCTACATTGGTGGTGATCACTGACAGAAACGACCTGGACGAACAGCTTTTCGGCACGTTCTCTTCCTGCCGTGACTTGTTGCGTCAGACGCCCGTCCAGGCGGTTAGTCGTGAGCATCTGAAAACGCTGCTCCAGGTGCCGTCCGGCGGGGTGATCTTCTCGACCATCCAGAAATTCTTCCCCGATGAAAAAGGGGTACAGTATCCGGAGCTTTCTTCACGCCGAAATATTGTTGTCATTGCCGATGAAGCGCACCGCAGTCAGTATGATTTTATTGACGGATTTGCGCGCCATATGCATGATGCGCTGCCGAACGCCTCGTTTATCGGGTTCACCGGTACGCCCATCGAACGTGACGACCGCAGCACGCCTGCTGTGTTCGGTGATTATATCGATAAGTATGACATCCTGCGTTCCGTGGAAGATGAGTTCACGGTGCCGATCTATTACGAAGGTCGCCTGGCGAAGATTGACTTGCGGGACGAGGAAAAACCGAGAATTGATCCCGAGTTTGAAGAAATTACCGAGGGAGAGGAGGAGACGAGCAAGCAGAAGCTGCGCACCAAATGGGCCGCGCTGGAGGCGATGGTCGGTGCGGACAAGCGGCTCTCACTGGTCGCCCGGGATTTGGTGAATCATTTTGAAGGCCGATTGGAAGCGATGGATGGTAAGGCGATGATCGTCTGCATGAGCCGTCGGATATGTGTGGAGATGTACGATGCCATTATAACACTCCGGCCGGACTGGCATAGCGAGGATGACGACAAGGGGGCGGTGAAAATTGTTATGTCCGGATCAGCTTCGGACCATGCCGAATGGCAGCCGCACATACGCACCAAAGCACGGCGCGAGGCCTTGGCGAAAAGGTTCAAGGACCCCGAAGACCCGATGAAGCTGGTGATCGTGCGGGATATGTGGCTGACCGGCTTTGACTGCCCGCCTTTGCACACGATGTATGTTGACAAACCGATGCGTGGGCACGGGCTGATGCAGGCGATCGCAAGGGTCAATCGCGTGTTCAGGGACAAACCGGGCGGATTGGTGGTGGATTATATCGGGTTTGCCGAGCAGCTCAAGCGTGCCTTAGCGGATTACACGGAAGCCGGCGGCCGCGGCAAGGCGGCGATTGACCAAAATGAAGCCGCAGCTATTATGTTGGAGAAATACGAAGTGGTCGCCTCGATGTATCATGGGTTCGATTATGCACCGTATATACAGGCCGAATCGGCAGAGCGTATCTCCGGCGTTGCCGCAGCAATGGAGCACATACTTCAGGTCGATGGCCGAAAGAAACGCTATTTGAAAGAAGTATCCGCATTGTCGAAGGCCTTCGCGCTGGCCGTTCCGCATGAGGACGCTATCAAGATTCGAGATGAAGTCGGATTCTTTCAGGAGGTCAGGTCAGGGTTGGCAAAATCAACGGTGGACAGTGATGACCGGACTCCTGAGGATATGGATACGGCGGTCCGTCAGCTCGTATCACGTGCCGTGGCGTCGGACGATGTGGTTGATATATTCAAAGCGGCGGGGCTGAAGAAACCGGACATTTCTATACTTTCGGATGATTTTCTTCAGGAGGTGCGCGAGCTTCCGCATCGGAACCTGGCGGTGGAGCTGCTTCGGAAGCTGCTCAACGATGAGATCAAGAGCAGCACGCGGAAGAACGTTGTTCAGGCGCGTTCTTTTGCGGAGATGCTGGAGAAGGCGGTGCGCAAATATCAGAACAGGGCGATCGAGGCGGCGCAGGTTATCGAGGAGCTGATCGAGCTGGCCAAAGAGATGCGCGAAGCCCAAAGCCGGGGCGAGGACCTCGGCATGAGCGACGATGAGGTGGCCTTTTATGATGCGCTGGAAGTCAACGACAGCGCGGTGAAGGTGCTGGGGGATGATACGCTGAAGGGTATAGCGCAGGAGCTTGTCGAGGCGGTGCGCCGGAGTGTAACGATCGACTGGACGGTCCGTGAGAACGCCCGCGCCCAGATTCGGGTCATAGTGAAGCGCATTCTCCGCAAATACGGCTACCCGCCTGACAAACAGGAAAAAGCGACTCAAACCGTGCTGGAACAGGCAGAAGTGCTGTGTAAAGAATGGATGACGGGGGTATGAAGAATTATTATAATGAAATTACAAAAGGGTATAGAAAATGATAGAAGTAACTGACTCAAACGACATTGAGACAAAGTATGACAAACCGAAAATACTTTTGATTGATATGCCTGACAATTGTGAGGGAGTTTTAAAAAAAACGCGGATATAATGTGAACGTAGGGACTTTTGGTACCCCATATGAGGTTAAGCCATCTGACAATTTGTATTATGTCTCTTTTGAATCTGTATCTCTCCCTAACCTTCAAGAACAGGAAATCATCATTGTTAATACAGCCCCACCTAATCCTTCAAACAATTCTCCAAACGAGCGCCCTAACGAAGGAGTTGAATATGTTTGGCAATCAGCAAAGAGAGGTATTATTGATCCACGCCCCTTTGCTATGGCACGGGTTCAGCGTTCTTTTGACAAAATACAGGAACATGGAGGAATATTTGTTGTTCTTCTTTCTGCAAGAGAAATAATTAAATATGCCCATGGTACACATTCGCGTATTTATGGTTTCAACCCAACTGATGACACGACCCAATATAGTAATTGGTCATTTTTGTACGAACTTGGGCGTTTCAATATCGATAATATAAATGGACAAGAAATGGAATTTGATGAAAGGGCTGACGATTTCGCTTCTCTCTTGCGAAAAGTTCAGGATGAAGCCTATTATGAATGTGCAGTTTCGCTAAAATTAGCGCTAGAAAGAGATAATTGGCATCCAGTTATAAAAAACAAATATGATGAAGTGGTCGGTGGAGTTCTAATCTGGGAAGACCCTAAAGGCTTTTTGCTATTGCTGCCCCAAATGCCTGCTTTACATACTGTTTTAGTACAGTTATTGGAAGAATGGTTTCCTCAATGGCAGCCTGTCCT
>PUNP01000438.1 GCA_003551785.1 Candidatus Brocadiaceae bacterium
TCAACGATTTTGATTGTATCTATAACATTAGCCCAAGCCTGCATTATTCCAACCCCAAGCGAAGTCAAAGCTACAATGCGTCTCAGGTCTTGCCCCTGTTCACTACCAAACATCCCAACCCGAACGAGTCGGAACTAAAAAGGTGTAATTCTGTAACCCTCTTCCAATCAGAGGATTTTCGTTAGGCATGGGAGGTGTCGACAGATAACTGCCTCAATAGAGGCAAAGAGCATATCTCCCGCGCCCCACATGCATTTGTCGTATTGAATTTAAGTTGTTTCAAATTTCCGTATCTGCTATCCTCCTGAAAAGCCCGTCATTCTAAAAAGGAGGTGTTTACCGTGAGCACAACTCTTTTAACTGAAAAGTATTCCGAACAAATCAGCGGCACAATCTCTTGCTTCGACCGCATTATTATTCAGGGGACACTACCTCGTATCTGTTTCGCCGAAGGGATGACCTCCTATTTGAAATCTCATAAAATCCGAATCTTTGACTATCCAAAATATGCGCAATCATTGCGTGACAAATTGAGAGAAAACGCAAAGGCAATCGCAAAAACCAATAATGTAGAGATCGAATATGTCCGAAAAAAGAACTTCCGCAAAGAAGACCGCATCTCCGAGATTCTAAAGGAAAGGGGCGAACATCCCGGCCTGATCCATATATTCTCTGCAATGGAATCTTGTCCTTCCTACAGTCCCTGGCATGATAAAGAAACACACAAAACCTTTCTCAGGTTTAAAAGCGGCAAATGCCTTCATTACTATTTTTATTTCATCCACGAAAAGCTGGGCTTGTGCTATGTGCGTGTTCCGACATGGCTGCCCTGTAGACTTCAAATCTACTTTAATGGCCATAACTTTCTTGCCGGCAGACTGAAAGAAGAAGGCATAGACTCCACTCTTATCGACAATGTCTTCACGAATATCTCAGATTTTCAAAAGGCACAAGCAATTGCCGATTCCCAGACCGATAACGTCAGCGCACTGCACAAAATATTCGATCATTTCGCCGACATGTTTTGCCCGGTAATCAAAGAGTTCCAAACCACATATCACTGGTCTTTCATGCAGGCTGAATACGCAACCGATATGGTTTTCAAAAGGCAGTCTGATCTTGCAAACATCTACGAGGCTATTGTCAGAACTGCCATACATACAGTCAAACCTGGAAACGTGGCCACCTTCCTTGGCAGAAAGCTGCATGGAAACTACAAGGATGAGGTTGGCAACGATTTCAACACACGTATTCAGGGAACCAGAATCAAACATCAGATGGGACCTGTGTCCATCAAGATGTATGACAAACTTTCCATTGTCTTAAGAATCGAGACAACGGTAAATGACGTTTCATTTTTCAAGCACTACCGCAAGGTAGAACAACGTGATGGAAAAGCTGTTCGTAAAAACGCCGCAATGAAAAAGGGCATTTACAGCTTTCCGCCTCTGGCCAGATTGCTGAAACAAGCCAACGGCAGATACCTTGAGTTTATATCCACTATCGATGATAGAACAACAGGCATTAAAAATGTCAAAAGGCTTTCAAAGAGCGTGAGGAAAAAGAATCGGTCATTCAAAGGAATCAACTTTTTTGATGACGATGATTTGCAGATCCTTTATGCAGCTATGTCGGGCGAGTTCAATATCACCGGTTTTCAAAACAAACAGATAAGAGAAAAGCTTTCCGGCAAATCATCAAGCCAGGTAACAAGAATCCTTGCTCGCCTGCGCCATCACGGCATGATCAAGAAAATTGCAAAAACGCATAAATACTACCTTACCAAACTTGGACGCCATGCTATTACAACAGCTTTGAAAATTAAGGAACTTGTTATCATTCCAGAACTTTGCTACGTTCGTTAACAAACTTTTTGCCATTAGAGCAAGAAAATTACAAATAAGATACTAATTATATGAAAACGGTGCAAAAATAAAAGTCGACGTCGTGGTATGGGAATGAATATAAGCGATCTATAAACCGGCGAACTGCTCCGCATATAAGTTGCAAAGCTGTTCTAATATTGAAGGTATCAGTGTAGTAACCAATCGCTTTGCTAAATTGCTTTTATAAAAAAACTTATCGATTTGACAAAAAGTTGAATATGGCCGAGAATGCTGTATGACCAGGTCGATGAGAGGGGGGTGTAAAATGCAGTAAACCACCACAATCTTAATGCGGCGTTACGGACGCCTGGAAAAATATCCGTGAGGAGGTCTGGCAATGGTTAAAACACTGGAAAATGTTAAGCCGGAAGATATGGTCCGTGTCGAAGCGAAGCTGGGCGTTTTGTGCGACTTTTGTTGGATTGCATGTTGTGATGATGCGCCGGCGGCGGAGTGGAAGAGCGCTGAATTTGTCCGAAATATACCAAATACGACACTCGACAGGTATTATTTTCTGTGCGGTGAATGTTATTGGGAATTACTTGCCCTGGACTCGATACCAAAACCTATAGAAACAACTATGAGCCGCCTGGTTTCGCTGTGGATCCATGATGCCGAGGAATGGCCCCTCAGCAAGGCGCTTGACCGGGTTGCCGGGGGAATAGGGGAAAATGAGGCGATACGGCTGGTTTTCGACACGGAGCGCGGCCAGCTGAAAATCGAACGGTTCACGTACGAAAAAAATCAGGAAAACTTTACAGAGGAAAAACAGAAAGAGAATCATCCCGGGCGATATACGGAAGCGATCGTGGATATGGAACCGGGAGAGTACGTCAAGCTGATGGCAAATCGCAATCAACTGGAGGGAAAAGGAAACCGTAATTGATCGAACGTTGAAAAACGCGGTATTTCAGCGTGTTTAGCGATGATGTAAACTTCATTTAACTATACAGGAGGTAGTAGTTATGTGGATAAAAGGTAAATATCAAAAGACTGATAATCAGGGACGCCAGGTTACACACGATGTCACTCTTAACCTGAACCGGGCAATCTGTTATGCGATAGAACGGGAGGAGGATCGAACCAGGATTTACTTCAAAGTAGGACATGACCTGGAAGATATGCGAAATGCAAGTTGGATCGATCTCAACGAACCGAAAGCAAAAATTGATAAAGTTTTGGGGAAACCTCTCCCGCCGAAGTGATTTATGTATATCCTGTGAGGTGTCACATTCCGGTCTTTATCACAGGCGTTAAAAGACTCCTGATAATCCGATATGGAACGAGGAGCCGAACAATGAGAAAATCACCAAAAGAACAGATACGCTCGGATTTTGAACCGGTGGACGGTGAAGGGGAAAAAAGGCGGATGGAAAGTCAGATAGAATTTTTAGAACAAAAAACTCCCCTAAAACCCGCCGCAAAGCTGCTGTTCAGCAAAGCTCTGAGAGTGCTTGATCCTGAAGAATTCAAAAATGCACCCGTGCCATGCGACCTTTGCCGGGCACATGGAGTGGAAGCCAGAGCGGCGGAATGGGTATCAAAAGAGCCTGCCCGGGGGGATACGGGCTTTTGGCTGGACTACCCACATTACGTGTATCTGTGCGATCAGTGCTACCAAAACGCAATAAAAACGGAAGCGGACAGCAGGCATACGGAACCTTCGGATACTGAACCGGAA
>PUNP01000990.1 GCA_003551785.1 Candidatus Brocadiaceae bacterium
CCCCATTCGGTAAAAGCATGGCCGCCCGGTATGTGAAGAGAATCCAGTTGGAGCCGCTGGTAGCGTACCCAGTCATGTGAATTTCCCGTCGGATTCCCCAGACTCGAGAAGGTGAATATCGAGCTGCGTGCACGTATCTGCGGGTGATATCGGTACTCAAACGGTGCGAAAGAAATGGTCTTTTGTTCGATCAGGTCAACGCCCAATTCACCCGGCCAGAGCCAGCGTACGTCCAGATAATCCTGCAAGAACGTATAGACGGCATTGACGGTGCCATATTCCTTCTGAACACCCTCTATGGTTCTGCGGCGGCCTTCCGCGACCATATGATCTTCATCCCAGCGGTCCCTGCCCGCGATCACAAGATGACTCTCGTTGGCGGCAATGAGTATCTCCTCGGGGTTGTCAAAATCGAAGGCGATTTCGGGGAACAGCTCATCGAGCGTGGGCTGGTACCCGACCCAGATGGCGTGTTCGGGGAAAGGGTCGGGCCGTCCCTCGATGATCTCCTGTTCGGCCCCGCTGATCTTCTCCATATATTCGGCCAGTTCTTCGGCTGCCCGGTGGGTTCTTGGTGGAGCGCCGTCAAAAATAACGATAGGAGCGCGGCTTATACCATCCTCGATCAGAACCAATTCAGCGGATTCAACAGCATGCGAGACAAAAAAAATCACTGTTATCAAACCGGCAAAGAATGTGAAGAGAGGATATTTAATCGTATAAATTTTACTCAACATAGATAAATCTCCTTTAATCGGCTTCATATTCATTTAATTATGTCCATTAACAACCTTTTTACAAACACTACCGCCGCGTTATAAGTGGTCTGAGGATTTAAGCTCAGGGGGAACTTTATACCCGGGGAGGAATCTCTTGTTCTCTGCGAACATCTCCAGGGTCATTTTCTTGATCTCCGGTAGTGAGAGAACGGCCGCCGTGAGCGGATCATGGGCAACGGCCTGGAAAACTTTGCGCACATCTTTCTGCAGCGCTCCTTCCACCGCCAGCATTTCATTATTGGCGGTCAGGGCCGTCAGTGACAGTACAGGTTTGGGCAGGTCGCCGACATGAACGGGCTGCAAACGGTTGCGCCGTACGACGACAGGCACCTCGACGCAGGTCCCCTGAGGCAGATTGGTGACAATACCGGTGTTCGGCACGTTGCCGTGGAAAACATAGGGTTCACCGCCGGTCCAGGCGTTGACAATGCTCGAAGCATACTCCCGCCCACGTTCCAGGCGTTCGGCCGTCCTGACCGGGGCCTGCCAGTCCGGATGGTTGAGCCATTCCTTCAGGTCCTTGCGCCAGGTCTTATCGCGCTCCTGATACATTTTGAGCAAGTCCGCATAACCGCCTTTCAGTTGGCTCTCCGGTGGGAAGTAGTGCTCAATCAGTTCGGGGCGTTTACGGAACCACCAACTGTATTCCGAATTATGCCGGCTGCCTTCAGTGATATAATAGCCCAGCGCCAGAAAAAGGTCATTACGCAGTTTGGACTGGTTATAGACCTCCCGGTCAGCGAGTATCCGCTTACGCACTTCGGGATACATGTCGCGTCCATCATGTTCGTATTTGATCAGCCAGGACATATGATTCAGCCCTGCACTGACATAATCGATGTCTTCCTCGGTCATACCCAGCCACTGGGCCAGCATGTTGGCTGTGTTCTGCACGCTGTGGCAGAGCCCGGAGATAGTAAGTTGGGGGTAAACGGTATGCATGGCGTGGCACAGCATGGCCATGGGATTGGTGTAGTTCAGCAGGATTGCGTCCGGGCATAATTCTGCAATATCACCGCAGATCGACAGCATGACGGGGATCGTACGCAGAGCGCGGAATATCCCGCTGGGCCCGCGGGTATCACCGATGCAGATATCCACCCCGTATTTTTTTGGAATTTTTATATCGTGCTGCCAGACATCCGTTCCGCCGCACAGGATGGTCACAATAACAGCATCGGAACCTTCAAGCGCCTGCCGGCGATCGGTGAATGTTTTGATTTTAGCGTTGTATCCGCCGGCATCCACGATTTTTTGACAGCAGACGCGCGAGAGTTCCAGTCGCTCTTTGTCAATATCCATCAGCGCTATTTCAGCATCGGAAAGCCGGGGGAATGTCAGTATATCTTTGAGAACGGTACGGGTAAAGCCGAAGCTTCCGGCGCCGATAAAAGTCATTTTATAGGACATCTTTTTCCTCTTTTATTTATCAGACGATTGGCAAAGTATTTTATGGATATTGATTGCATTGTCTATCTTACACGACAAAATCAGTTCCTCGCTCGTAAATATTCAGTAAAGTGCGTAGTTTTCTCTCCACCGGCACAGGGCACGGTGGAGGAACAACGTGGTTCACTGAGGACTTACAAAAAATCCAGCCTCGATCAAAAAAGCGAAAATTGCAAGTCCGTATCCTAATCCTTTATAATGCAGTCTCGATTCCTTTCCCAGGATTATATTACACTACAAGGGATTAAATCAAGTTTTTTGGAGGAACTGCTATGGATTACGTACTGCACGGCTCAATGACACCGATGATTGAGATCAAACTGCATAAAGGGGAAAAGATTTATTCTCAATGCGGCGCTATGCAATGGATAGATGATGGTATTGAGATGAAATCGAGTCGGGAGGGAAGTTTTCTGGAAAGTGTAAAACGCCTTTTCGTGGAAGACGGGAAAATCTTCACCGATTGTTATACAACAGACAGAGAATGCTCCTCCGTCGTTTTAGGGCACTCTTATCCCGGCCGCATACACGTTTTTGACATTGAGGATAAAGCACTGATATGCCAGAAAAGATTGCTTCTTTGTGTTACCGGTGGCGTTCAATACGGTGTCCACCTCATAGAAAAAAACGGTATGTCCTTTTTTGGGGCCGAAGGTTTTGTCCTCAGTCAATTTGTCGGGGTCGGTAAAATTGTCATCCATATGGACGGCGATTGTGTGGAAAGAAAACTGGCTGTGGGAGAAAGTGTCAGAGTGGACCCGGGGTCGGTCGGTGTTTTTGAAGAAACGGTGACTATCAAAAAACAGGAAATAAAAGGGGTGCCGCGCGTATTCCGGGGGGAGGGCGGTTCAAAACATCTCTATGAGCTGACCGGGCCCGGGAAAGTCTGGCTGCAGGCCAGCCCCATCCAGGACATGGCAAAAGAGTTAAGCAAATATTTACCTTCGCGGCCGGACCCGAGATAAGTTCTTTATCTCCATCGTCCCCGGGAATGCGGTCATCTTGCCCGCATGCCGTCAAAAAAGAGGAGCTGCTGTTTATGCGTAAGTCCTCAGTGAACCCCGTAACATCACCACCGGCACAGGGCACGGTGGGGATGAGGCAACGGGGTTCACTGAATATTTACGTTTATGCAGGAATATGCTGTAAGTTCTCAGTGAACCCCTTTGATTGGTGGTTCCTACCGCCGGGCTGTAGGTCCTCAGTGAACCCTGCAGCATCCCCACCGTGCCTTGTGCCGGTGGAATGAAGATCAAGTGCTGAGTCGCGAACGTATAGCCCGTCGTTAATGCCCCCGCCGGCCCCGTGCCGGTGGAGCCAATGATTCATTACTACGTC
>PUNP01000669.1 GCA_003551785.1 Candidatus Brocadiaceae bacterium
CGCACCGGGCCATTTTCAAGCGCCACGAGGTCAAACCAGCGCAAGTGGCACAAATCCTCGGTTATTCTTTCAGCCACGTTACGAATATTTTGAATGGTTATGTGCCAGCAAAACCGGAGATACGGGAAAAGTTGGACGCGCTCGTTGACCAGCTGGAAGGGAGGGGTGCGTAATGGCCGAAAAAGCAAAACCCGCCGGGCCAGGCGGGCTTCACGAAGATGAGGCGCGATGTGATTCTGAAATAAATCATATCGAAAATCCTGCCGCTTGTCAATCCCTGTTTATTCCGAAGCCGTTGATTAATAAAAATCAATGGGTCGTATGGATGTTATCGCCGTCACCGGATCCAGACAAAAAGCCGGACAAGATCCCGATAAACCCAAATACCGGAGCCGGAGCCAGCAGCACACAGCCGGAAACCTGGGGGTCATATAGCGACGCAGAAACATTTTATATGCGGAGAAAGAGCAGTGATCTTTCCGCAGCCGGCCGCACTGGCAAGCCGGCCGGAATTGGCTATGTATTTTCAAAAGACGATCCCTATACCGGAATCGATATTGACGACTGCATTGATGGCAATGGCAAGCTGTTGCCCTGGGCCGATGACATTGTGAAAAGCTTTGATTCATTTACGGAGATATCACAATCAGGTCGGGGTCTGCATATCATTGTTCGGGGGAAAAAGCCCGGAAGCAGTTGCAAAAAAGGCGCGATTGAGTGTTACGACCACGGCCGATATTTTGCCATTACCGGCCGGGTGCTCAACGGGTATACCGAGATTAAATCCCGCCAGAAAGCCCTCGATGCATTTTATCACAAACACTTTCAAAAGCCAGAACCAGCACCGCAGGTAGACCGCAGCACCTACGCCAATAGCAATGTGGATACGTCCACAGTTATGGCGCGGGTCCGAAGATCTCGAAGCGCCAGCAAAATTGAATCCTATCTATCCGGCAGCAATGAAGGCCACAATTCTGCATCAGAAGCGGATCAAGCCGCCTGCAATCACCTTGCTTTTTATTGTGGCGAAATCCCCGATTCCGAAGCCTATCATATCATTGACCGGATATTCCGGGAATCGGGCCGATATCGGGAAAAATGGGATCGGGTCCACCGGCCGGCCGACGGTGCCACTTATGGCGAAATGACAATACAAAAAGCCCTCTTGGCTGGAAATCGATATAAAATGAAGAGTAAGCCGGAGCCGCCGGCCTATCATGATGATGTCCCGCCACCGGATACTGATGATGTCCCGCCGGAATTTGACGAACAGGTGCCACCGGAGCCGGAGCCAGGACCAACTAGGCGCTTCGGATTTATCCACAATACAGTACTTGAGGCGCGGATGCCGGAGTGGGTCATAAAGTGGTTTATCGAATCCGATTCCCTCGTTCAAATATTCGGAGATCCGGGTTGCGGAAAATCGTTTATCGGCCTGGATATCGCCGCCAGTATCGCCACCGGGAAAAACTTCCACGGGAACCATACAAAACCGGGCGCTGCCTACTATATGGCCGCCGAGGGCCGCAATGGAATAGCACGCCGTTTGAAAGCCTGGGAGAACAGATGGCAGTTGTCGCTGTCTGATTCACCGCTTTACATATCAACCGGCGGCGGGAATCTATGCGATCCGGACGGAGCTGCCGAAATTGTCGAGGCTATAGAATCCATTGGAGAGCCGCCAGCTGTTATTGTGGTTGACACGCTTGCGCGGAACTTCGGGCCAGGTGACGAGAACAGCACAAAAGATATGAATATGTTTATCGCCGCCCTGGACCGGATCCGGGAGCGATACCGTTGCACCATTATTTTGATTCACCACACGGGGCATGGTGACAAGTCACGCGGACGGGGTGCAATGGCGCTGAAAGGTGCGCTTGATGCAGAGTACCGTATGGACAAGGATATCCACGGGACGGTTCGACTTGAGGCCACAAAAATGAAGGATGCGGAAATCCCGGATCCGATGGCGTTCACAATAACGAGTGTAGAAATCGGTATGATCGATGAGGATGGCGAAACGGTTACATCGGCCGTGCTGGACTCTACCGAATACCAGGTGCCGGAAAAGCAGACGGCCGGCAAGGGCAAGCACCAGCAAGCCGCTACCAGGATACTGCAAAATCTTTACGATGAACACCGGCAGCGATTGGAAGATGGTGGTTTTTGTCCTTCCATGGCAAGGGTGCGGGTTGATGATTGGCGCACAGCCTGTATCGAATCCGGCATTAACAGAACAAACTTCCACAGGGTAAAGCACAGCCTCACGGATCAGGGGGTTGTTTTTATCGAACATGGGTTCGTTACGTTGTCGTAGCGTTACATCGTTACATACCTAAAGGTATATGTAACGAATGTAACGGCACAACAGGACACTTTGTAACGAAAGTAACGCGTATGTAACGCTTATGTAACGGTAAATGTAACGCAATGTAACGGGCGTTACATTCCAGGAATTACAGGAATTATGACGGGGCATGACAATGAAACATATAACTGTAAGTTACGATAAGTTAAAAGATGCCGCAGCAACATTCTTTGGTGAGCTGGGGGTGTGGGCATATGACACCTGGGCAGAATTAAATGGTCAATATTTCATGGGGGCGAATGAGCCGGGGCCGATTGTCTGGGGGTTGACACCTCATGGCAAATGTTTGGGAAGTTATCACTCCAACCGGAACCAGATAACGCTGCATACCTCATTGGTTGAACCGAAAACCGGCGCGCCCTGGATGATTGACTACATGGGCAAGCTGTTTGCCAAAGACGTTTTATTACATGAAATGATGCACCAGCGGATTCACCAGTATGGACTTGAACATTCGTCACTTACAGCTGGAAATTACACAAGTCATAATTGCGGCGCCTGGGTCGATGAGGTGAACCGGATCAGTAAGTTGATGGGGGTTGATGTCCATGCCGAGGTGGTCCGGCAAAAACGCGTTGACGGTAAGGTCAAGTGGTATGTGCCAGATGGTTGCTTGACGGTAAAAGAACTTGCCAGTTTTCCAGGCTGCATCAGGAAGGCCGGCCATTACAGATAGGGGGTATTTTTTGATTATCACCGTGGATACACGCGAACAACTACCTTACGATTTCCAGGGTTATACCGGAGTTGAAGTTATTCGGGCCGGACTTCCCGCTGGAGATTATAGCATCCCGGGTGCCGAACACCTGGCGGCCGTGGAGCGGAAGTCATTGGATGACTTGATAGGCTGCCTCCTCGCCAAACAGCGGGACAGGTTTGAGCGAGAGCTTGCACGGCTGCGGCCGTACCATGTCGCGGCGGTTGTGGTCGAGGCCAGCTGGGAGGATATAGCCAGGGGCCGGTATACCAGCAATATGCATCCCCAGGCGGCGCTGCAAAGTACCCTGGCGCTGCAGGTTCGGTATTCAATCCCGTTCATGATGTGCGGGAGCCGAGAGGGGGGGCAATACGTCACGCACGGGCTACTTGCCAAGTATCACAGGGAAATCATGAAGCAATCGGAAGCGATGGAAAAATCTCTACACGCGAGGTAAAGCAATGGACGCAAGACTAATCGCATTAAAAGCGCTATCC
>PUNP01000219.1 GCA_003551785.1 Candidatus Brocadiaceae bacterium
GACCCAGTGTTTACCAATGTACGCAGGACGCCCGGGGTTGCGTTGTGCTTGATAGCCCAGAACAGTGCGGTGCAGCCTTTCGTATCGGTTGCGTTCACGTCAGTGCCGGCGTCTATCTCTGCTCGCACTGCTTCCGGGGATGCCTCAGCCCATACTTTTCCCGACAGTTCCGGCCACTCAAGTTCGGGATGTGATCGTGTTAAAGTCCTATCGGCAGCTTCTGGTACCGTGCTGCACGCAAACATGAGGAACACACCAAGTATCACGAATGTGTATTTCATACTCCCGTCCCCCTATAGTGTATACTCGAGTGCCACGCCTTTAGGGAGTTCGTCGCCTCGTGTTCTTGTCCGGTTAGAAGGCCTCGAGTCTCCCGTGTTCTGGTCCGCACGAAGTTGAACGTCATCGCGCTGAGTCAACACTATCCATGAGCTACCTTTGGCCCTGTTGAGGTAATAGTGCGTAGAGGCCACAAGAGTTGCCCAGCATTGGATACCAGAAACACTCCAGGTTGTCTCAGCAATCGCGCGGAGCCACACAGATCAGAGGATACTTGAAGAGAATATCGGGCTTCAACCGTGGAGGGTCTCGAACCTCTCAATCGCCGTTCTTAGGTTTCGACCACACACCTCTACCGTCGGAATCCAAGGCACGGTCTGTGTCCTAACGCCTTCCGAAGCCGACGGAGAATCAGTCCCCCGGATCCGAAGCGGTTCTCGAATAGGTTTATTCCGGCTTGTTTAACTTGCTTTTCCCAAAATCAATAATATAATCGACACTAAGCTTTGAAACAGACTGTTTCCTATCTGAGAAATGGAGATGAGATGGTAATACTGGTGGAAAAAACGAGCACAAGAGCCCTCAAAGTGGTAGTTGGATTCCGAGCTGACTCTTGTGGAGTGGTGGAGTCCGGGATCGCGTAATGGAAGTCTTCGAAACACGGTCGCAAAGCTATCCACCGGTTTCGGCGATAATCAAATCATTCGGGATGAACTGCGAGCGAACGCCTTGCTTTCCTCACCGTATGCAGCGCTCCAATTACTCGATATGGGAGATTTTATGGAAACGAGGAACGTAAACCTCAAAGAAGGCCTGAGACGGTTTACTTGGGTCTTGTCTATGGCTGGCGGACTTATCGGGGGCCTTAGCATCCAAGCTGCCGTTGCGGCTCAACACCGACGATTTCATTTCGAAGACCGTGTCTTCGTGTTTCTCGTGGGCGGGCTTGCGTGTTTTCTTCTTGTCTGGATCATCTATCACTCGATTCGGTGGATTCAAAAGGGACTCCAGTACTCCGAGCCACCCAATGGCGACTCAAGCGCCTCGATCGCGAGCCCAAAAGCCGATGGCGCGGCTTTGAACAGCGCGGATAACACAATCACCCAACCTGATCAAACATCTTTCTCTACTCCCCCGGAGCCAATAGACACGGTATCCGAGAGCACCGCAGCTGATTGCGCTGACTCTCCGGCGAAAGCACAGGACTTGGAAGTGGATGAAGCAGTCGACAACATGACCGAACGTACTCCCGATGGGATGGATGAGGTCAAGGACGAGCCCGATTCGGTTGGAGGGTTAGGGGGATGGCTTCTTGTGTTCGGTTTCCTAATAGGACTGGCTCTATTTTTCGGGCCGTTCGGATTATACTCGTCAGTAACCGTAGCCAGCTCACCTCTGCTGCCTTCTGAGGCTGCAAGCCTGCTCTGGGTGGATATAGTCGCAAACACCGGTCTCTACGTGTATTTGGTAATAGTGGCGGCTCACTTCTTTCGGCTAAAGCGCACCGCACCGTTAGTCATCAAGCGTTATTTGAAGACACGATTTATCGTGTATATCTTTATCCTGTTGCTTGAGGTGAGCATGGATGTGCCGGAGTTCTGGGTGGTAACACTTCTGATGCTCCTTGTTTCGGGACTCATGATGGCGATTTGGATTCCTTATTTCAATCGTTCTCAACGTGTGAAGCGGACTTTTGTTCGAGCGTGATGAACAGACTACCGAACCGAAGGAAAAAGCAATATCGGAACACAACGATGTTAATGCATAGCTCCCAACGCGGTATTAGGGGTAAGTTTTACGTATCGTTGCTATTCTTGCTTTTCGCCGGTACCGGCACGATAATGCCAACCCCCATAAGGCTCGCACACCAAAACAAGAGCATGCCATTTGTAATATCGTTCCCGAGAGACTACGCATCTCGTGTTCAACCGAATCCTGCTCTCCCCGGATCGCTAGTGTATACCTTCTGGGCTCAGGATCCGTACCAAGGCTTGGTTTATGGAGCATCGTTAGCTACTCATCCCGACACTTTCGGACTGATCGATACCACTATCGCTCGCTTAATGACTACCGAGGCGTTGTCGGCTCAGATTGATGTAAGCGACGAGCTTCTCGGTGATTATTCTCGCCGGTATGAGTTTCCGATGCCTCAATTGGACGACTACACTCACCGAACAGCGCGAGTTATTCGGGATACGGAGCCACCACTCTTCGGCAAATACGTTACCCTGATGCGGGATCGCGTTCTTATAAGCATTTGGGTGTCGGGCCTGTGGAGTACAGCCAACCGGGCAGTTGCGCAAAGTGTTTTCGAGTCGATCGTCGTTGACTGAAAGTGAAGCTCTATGGAAGGGCCTCGTGTTGCGGCAGCGTCAAGTGATTGCGCCTATAGCGAGCCTAATACAGAGTCTCTTGAAGTGTGGCATGCTGGCTGTGTCCATTGTTGCTGCCGTTTGATGTCTGTCATTCGAGTGGCAGCCTTAGAGCTGTTGATTATGGCACACTCCGGGTATAGACACGAGAGTTGGCCGTGCTTGTGCGCCTCACCGCCTTGCCGGCATCGGTCGATGAGGGCTTGCGTTTCATGCCAAGAGCTTTCGGAGGCTGAATCAGCCGGAGTCGACCACAACCTGGGAAGCTTCAACCGTCTGGTCTTCAGGGGGGCTTCTCGCCTCCGCTCTTGACAATGATGACAACGCCCAACTCTTCAATTTTCGGCCGGACTGCTCTTAAACCTCACTCGTCGCTCACCTCGCGTGGGGTTCGGTTATTCGTGAAGCCAGTTGAGCGCTTGGGTCATATCTGCACTTAAGTCGAAGCGCACCCGAACCGGTCGCCCGCAGTCACTCATCGTGGTGACAGAAAGAGTATCGTAACGCTGAAGTAGTGTGACGAAACGATCGGGATTATCAACGATAAACACAGTCCCGCACGCTGACGGAGTCATACGGAGACTCTCCTCACGTCCGTTGTCGAACACCGCCCTGTAAGAATCTCCGCTGAACGTGAACGGATGTATGGCCAACAGAACTCGCCCGCTGCTGTGCAACTGCAACAGCGACACCGCATGGTCCGGCAAAGATAGGGTCGCCTCCTTGGTTATGTCTCTTCCTGTACCATCATCGTGGTGCTGCCAACCTGGAGTCGGATTACACGAGGCGAAAAGCATGGCCGGCGCGACTAAGACCAAAATCACTAACAGCAAGCCCTTCATATCATCCTCCTTTGCATAGACACAAATCATCTCGTTCCGGGTTCATGCGTCCCCGGCAAGTACAC
>PUNP01000297.1 GCA_003551785.1 Candidatus Brocadiaceae bacterium
ATAGAGATCGCCAGAGGCTTATGGGTGAGGACGGATTTGCCGTATTTTCGCGCGAGATCTTTCAGCTCCATGACCAGCCCGAATTCCTCAAATGGACTGTTGAACTTTGCTCCCGCGATGTCCGAGACTTCTGTCTCGCCGGGAATATCCTGTCCCATCCGGCTCCACTTAAGAACAATCTGCTTCGACACTCCATCAATAGGTTTGGTCTGTATCCTGTAGAGTGTGCCGCTGCCCGGTAGTTTATAGCTGTGATTGACCAGCCAGTCCTTATCGGTCCAGTAATTTTGCGGTTTAAGCTGGCTGGCAAACGGCAGACCGTGTCGTGTTATGTACAGATCGGTTCCGTCTTCGAATAGCAGGTGCAGATAATCCACTCCCAGGATTCTCGTCCATCTCTTCTCGATAGTGTTTTTTGTATCTTGCATTGTTCATTTATATGATAACAGAGTGTGCAAATAAGTCAATGTCAGAAGAAGTGGAGCCAATTATTTTTACAGATAGAATAATGTGTTGTCTCAGGTCAATAAACTGTAAAGTTGTTCACCTGTTCCCTTTGTGAAGGAATAAATCCCAGTTTTTTTAAGTTTCTGTTATAAAAAAACTTATGACTTGAAAATGGATTGGAAATAGACGATAATAATCAATAACCAGGTTACTGAAATGTTCAGTTGAAAATACCATTTAACTATACGGCGTTACGGACGCCTGGAAAGTATCCGAAGGGAGGTCTGGCAATGGTTAAGACACTGGAAGATGTGAAGGCGGAAGATATGGTGCGTATCGAAGCAAAACCGGGCATTTTATGTGACTTTTGTCGGATTACATGTGATGATGACGCACCGGAGGCGGAGTGGAAGAGCGCTGAATTTGTCAGGAATATACCCAATACGATTCTCGACAGGTATTATTTTCTTTGTGGTGAATGTTATTGGGAATCACTGGATTTGAACTCGATACCTGCACCTATAGATACAACTATGAACCGCCTGGAATTATTGTGGGACCATGCCGATGAGGAATGGCCCCTCAGCAAAGCGCTTGCGGATATTACTGCAAAAATAGGCGAAAACGAGCCGATCCGACTGAATTTTGACACGGAAAGCGGCCGGCTGAAAATCGAACGGTTTGCGTGCGAAAAAAATCAGGTAAACTTCAAAGAGAAAAGACAGGCGGATATTCATGCCAGACCATATACAGAAGCTATCGTGGATATGGAGCCAGGAGAGTATATCAAGCTCATAATACATCGGAAGCAACTCGAAGGCAAAAGAGAAATGAAATCAATAAAATGTTGAAAAACTCAGGTTCGGGCCTTTAGAGTAAGATCACAATTCATTTATTTATCAGGAGGTGGTCGATATGTGGATAAAGGGGAAGTATCAAGAGACCGATAATCAAGGGCGCCAGGTTAAACGCGATATCACACTTAACTTAAGCCGGGCTATCTGTTACACCACAGTGAGGGAGGAGGGTATGACAAAAATCTACTTTGCGGTGGGGCATGATCTTGAAGACCTGCGAAACGCAAATTGGATCGAACTCAACGAACCGAAAGCTAAAATTGATGAATTACTGGGAAAACCTATCCCACCAAAATGATTTATGTAAACCCTGTAAAATGTCAAATTCCGGTCTTTGTCATAAACGTCAAAAGACTCTTGATAATCCGGTGAAAGGAGGAACCGAACAATGAGGAAATCACCAAAAGAACTGATACGATCTGATTTTGAACCGGTTGGCGAAGAAGGGGAGAAAAGGCGGATGGAAAGTCAGATAGAATTTTTAGAACGAAAAACACCCCTCAAACCAGCCGCAAAAGACCTGTTCAGCAAGGCCCTGAGAGTGCTTGATCCTGAAGAATTCAAAAGCGCACCCGTGCCATGCGACCTTTGCCGGGCGCATGGAGTGGAAGCCAGAACGGCGGAATGGGTATCAAAAGAGCCCGCCCGTGGGGATACGGGCTTTTGGATGGACTACCCAAATTACGTATATCTCTGCGATCAGTGTTTTCAAAACGCAATAAAAACGGAAGCAGACAACAGGTATACGGAACCGTCGGATACTGAGCAGGAAAAAGAGGTTCGTAAGAAAATCGAGATAACCTGTGGCATTTTTGCTGCGATAATAGCGCTGATTTTTATGATTCTTATTATTACTGTTATCTACAGAACTGTTTACTAAAGAAAAAATTGGTCTCAAAAGGAGAGCTTGATTATGGAGTGGTCAAATCTAAGTTTCGGCATTTATGAAGGAAAGACATTACCTGAGGTGATTTTTACGGACCCGGTTTGGTTCTTTTATGCACTCGAAAGCAATGTTTTTGTTTCTGCTCAGAGCACAGAATCGTTGAGCCGGGAAAAAGATATCATGAACATAATGATTCGCTCTATAAAGATACCAAAAGCAGGCGATGACTCAGCACGGATTGTTGAATATGTGGCGGGAGATAAGGAGAACTTCTTTGACTTTTATGTTACAGCAGAGATAAAGCAGAAACAAGATAAAGGAAAGCTGCTTGACGATGTTTTCAAAAAGGCACAGTCGCCGCAAAAACGAATTAGCAAAGACCTGGGGTACGAAAATTTTCTGACCCATTTTGCCGATTACATCAACACATGCTCTCCCGAATATCCAAGTCTTGTCAAATTTTTTGGTAGTGATATCCAGATGATCAGCAAAAATATAATTGATCTGACAATGCCGATGGTGCGGTATGGAGAGTCACGATTTCCTATAGTTAAAAGTAACCAAAGATATAAATTTTTTCTCCGATCGCTGAAATATTATCTTTTCGGCAAAGAAAATCCCAATAACGCCAGCAAAAAATATAACGAATTTTTTGCCGCAGAAAACAATTTTTTACTAGATTAATTCTTTGAGGAGCAATCAACCAATTCAGAGGGAGGAAGCAATATGAACAAAAATAGAAAAAGAAGAAAGAAAGTGAGCAGCTATCTGGAAAAGGTAAGAACGGCCAAAAAGGTCAAACGGAAAAGAAAAAGTGATAAGTAATATCATAAAGCCCACCTTTTTTATCGCTTATTGTGTCGCATTAGCCTTTGCCTGGAATAATCCTCTGGGGACCTCTGGGGCGGGACCTCTGGGGTGCGGGACCTCTGGGGTCGGACCGGAGTAACCTATTGATTGGGTTGATATTACATCATAATAAGGGCTTGTATAACGCTTAGAGACGTGCTTTTAGGGGTGAAATGAGGCTTCTAAGGATTTATTAAGTAATTCGGTAGAAATGTCTAATTTACAGGCGTTTATCTGTGCCGCTATAGTCACTATATCCCAATCATTCAATCTGAACATGCTTTTCATTTAAGAAGAATATTAATACACTACTGTCCCAACGTATACAGTGTTTAAACAAAGGGTTATAATTTAACGTTTCTTCGAGTTGTGAATCTGATTTCGTAAGTAGTTGTTCTATAAGCTCTTTTTCAAAAAGTGAAATGCTGAGAGTTTGCAGCATTTCGTAGAGTGAACGCTCGATTTTCAGCCCTTTCTTAATTATTGCTACCAGCACATAAACGGAAATCGCAAT
>PUNP01000587.1 GCA_003551785.1 Candidatus Brocadiaceae bacterium
CACTCCGAACACGGCGACATACGAGGCACGTCACGTTTCCTTCTCGCATCGTCGAAAATGTCCTGCTCCCGCTGCCGATGCACCGAGGCGCGTATTCGGAATAATATTGTCAGCCCTACTACAGCTATTATTGCTATTATCCAATTCATCATTCGCCTCTGTTGTTGTTTTGGCAGCCATTATCCTCCTGCCGCAGTACGGGCAGTAAACATAAAAGTTCTCACGAGGCCCGCCTTCCATAAACAGGTGTCCCTGCCCGCATTCAGTGTCCCATTTGTCGTGCCACTCGTCATATTTCCATTGGCAGTATCCATCACCCTTATCATCATCTTTTCTTTTGTTACGGTTCAGGCAGTCAGGGCACAGGGACAGTCCTCCACCGTCTTCCCCTACTACTCTCCCGTCTATACATTCCGAATTTGGACAATCCATATAATTCACCTCCGCTGTCGTTAGTTAATCACTTATTACCGCCCGGGGGCATAATATACTCAACGGAAAATAAACATTAGTTTCCCTTATATATTCCCTTATATCTTTCCCGCAATGAATGCAGAGAAAATCATAGTCAGAAAAGTCGTGTCCGTGAGTATGCTCCTTGTACCATTTATATTTCTGTCTACTCTCACAATTTTTCTTAGTGATAATGTCCTTCAATTTCCGGTCGTGGGCGTTCTCCACGGTCCTTACAAAACTTTCGGGCGACGTAAAACCGTCCGGGTCAATTCCAAACTCCGGGGCAATCTGACGGGCCTGCTCTAAATTCATCATTCATCTCCATTATTTATTTTTATATTGATTATATTCAGGATGATTAATTTCTTTTATTAGCTGGTCATTATATTTTTCTATTTTATTCTTCATCCATGGTTCCTGTGTCTTCTTATATTTATATGCTTTCTTACCATAGACCCAATGAGCACCATAACTGCCGAAACCGCATTTAGGACACATCTCATATTCCTTATATTCAAATATCCATTCACATGAAGCACATAATCTTAAATTAGCTGTACTTTTTTTGCCCATCATTCACCTCTACTGTTCTACACTTTCTCTTTACAGTCCCTGCAAATCTCATTATCAGCCTCTGTAAAACCGGCGGGCCCGGCCGCCAGTTTACATTCAGTACATATTTTAAGCCATCCTGTCCCCTCGCAGTCCGGGCACCCCTCCCCCTGACAGTATCCGCACTTAAGGTCCCCGATCCAGAGCATCAGTCAGTCTCCTTCGGTTGCAGTACAAAACGGGCATAAGTCATTTTGCCTTGGGACTCATAGTACACAAATTTTCCTCCTTCTTCTTTGTCGTTAATGGTTTTGGTAAACCCGGCCAGCCGGTACTCACGGCCATTTTCCCAGTGTCCGGTACCGATTAGCGCCAATCGTGCAACCGGATCGTCGTAAGTATTTTGTATTTCAACCTTAGGATAAAGTCCCTGAAGACTGTCCCAATCCAATCTACGATAAACATATCGTTCCGATTCCGGTTCCGGGTTTACCACATACAATCCTTTAGTTTTTATCATATCCCAGAAATAAGCAATCGTTCCAAAAGGAGGTATTTCCCATTTGTACCCATTAATATCGTAAACTGTTTTCCCATTCTCTACCGCTTCCCAGAATTCATTAAGACTGTTAAGTTCTTTCATCTATTGCTCCTTAATATTCTTTGATCCGTTTAATTACTATACTTTCGTCACCTTTCCCGAGGACCCGGTCCGTCAATTCCTCCAGGGTCTCCCCCTCCTTCAGATTAACCGGGGTCTCTACCTCAGCTATATGATCCCCCCGGTGCTCCTGGTAACTGTGAATTATGACAATCATGTCTTTTCCCCTCGCAGTCCGGGCACCTCTCCCCCTGACAGTATCCGCACTTTGAGTTTGATCGTCGGGCACATGAGTTTTCTTTTCGTCCCTCCTGGCCCGTGCGACCCAGTACCGCAGTTTCTGTTCGCAGCTTTTGCCCTCGGCTTCAGCGTCGTCGAAATCTACAATGGCGACCTCTACGTCTTCACTCGCATAGGCAATTTCCGCCACCCCGCCGCTTACACTTATAACTACTTGTTTCATAGTTTATTCTCCCGGTTCGTCAATCACGTTCTGTTACACTTTTCTCACTACATCTTCACCGACCCTGAGTACTTCAGTAAAGCACGGGGCCAGAGTTTCGTCATGGGTTATAACCTGCATCCAGATACCTTTCTCCGCCTTGTCCCGCATGGAGCTTAACACTCTCCGGACATCCTCCAGGTGCTCCCGGTCCATATAGGCTGTCGGTTCGTCCAGGACCATAACAGGAACTCTGCGGAACATCTCGCCCTTGACGAAGTGCACCAGACAGGACAGTATGAACCGCTGGCCCGTGGACAGGCTCATAACGGGCACATCCCGTCCGTTGCGGTCCACGGCCCGGAACTCCAACTGTCTGTTCAGATATCCGGCGAACGATATACCCGCCTCGGCGCAGTATGTCCTGAGACGGCTGTTGAATTCCCCCAGCAGTCTCATCAGGATCCTGCGGGGCAGTCTGTCCCGGTGGAACAGGTCCTGGGCGCCTGTCAGGAAGTTATATTTCTTCTCCGCCTCCTGACGCTCCTTAAGGGACTTTTCAGCTTTCTCAAGGTTCTTCACCATTTCTCCGGACGATCCTTCCAGACGGTTCTTTTCCGTACGGGCCTCGTCCAGCCCGGCCTGCCGTTCCCGACCTTTACGTATTTCGTTCTTCGCCCAGTCAGCAGTCTCCTGAGAGACCGTCTCCGAACTGTCCAGACCCTCCAGTTCTCTACGTTTCTTCTCCAGCTCCCTCTCGCACCGGCTTTTCTCCTCGGACATCTTAAGGATCCGGTCGTACTCCTGACGCATCTCTCCGGATCGTTTTATCCTGTCCCGGATCTCATCCAGGTCCACTGTTTCCAGTTTTTTCTCCAGTTCAGTCCTCTCCGCCTCCCGGGACTGTATCATCTCCCGCAGTCCCTCCGTATCCAGACGATTGTACTGGGCGGGCAGTTTAAGCTCCTCCAGCAGTCCCTCAACTGTCTTCAGACCCTCTTTAAGGTCCCGCTCCCGCCGCAGCACCTCTTCCGGGTTCTCCATTTCATAGGGACGTTTACAGGTGGGACAGACCTGGTCCCGGGCCATCTTGTACAGCTCCCGGTCCCGGTCCATCTCCGCTTTTATCTTCTCCTCATATTCCAAGGGGGACAACCTTTCCCGTCCGGTCTCCTCCAGTTCTTTCAACTCCCGTATACGTTCCGGATATTTAAGGGCCTCCCGATCCGCATCGGTAACTTCAGGCACCTCAGGAAGCTCGGGGACGGTCACAGCGGACTTTTCGGACAGCCGGTTAATCCCACTCTCCAGTTCCTGACGGCGTTCCTCCACAGCCCCGTCCACCGGCAGTCCACTTATCTTTTCAGCCCGCTCCAGCTCGTCTTTCCGATCTTCAGCGGCCTTCTCGATCCGGCCGATTTCTTCACCCAGCTCGTCGATCCTGCTCCGGGTCTCCTTAATATCCGATTTCAGGGACTTGATATCTTCAGATGTATCAGGG
>PUNP01000642.1 GCA_003551785.1 Candidatus Brocadiaceae bacterium
CGGTTAGAATCCGATTTCTGCCATAATCGAATAAGCGCTTCAGCACAATATTGAGCGACGACAACATCTTCATCACTCAAAAATGCTACCAGTTCATTTTCAAAATCATTATTGGCTAAATAGCTTATCCTGAAAGCTACGGATTGCCTTTCTTCTGAATCTTGACTGGATTTCAATGTTGAGAAAAGACGTGACAATTCTTCAGAAGGTTCACTGTAATCATCTGCATATTTCATCCCAAAGTCCATAGCACCTTCGTTTCCGACAATATTGGGGTCAACAACCACATCAGGCCTTTTTCCCTTATTTTCCGGTATAAGGACGCTAAGGAGATAGATTCCAGCAAAAATGACTATTATTCCCCCAATGCTAAACAATACTTTGGCTGATTTACTTTGGAAATTCATATATTAATCCCCTTCTAAATCATGTTAAGTACCCAATGAACATCATCCATTCAGCCCCATCGGAGCAGCCCAGGGTGTGAAAATATCGCGGTGTATCGCTACCATGAACTTACGTTTACTGAAACCTATTGCTTAGTTGCATAACTAAGGATAATCTCTGGTAGTTTCTTTTTTTTACCGCAGAGATCACAGAGAACGCAGAGAACGGATTTTTTTACAGGCTGTACAACAGGACTATCGTAAATATTCAGTGAACCACTTGACCTTATCAGAAGGTACCCTGTGCAGTTGGTGATTTTACGCGGTTCGCTGAGGACTTACGGACTATCGTTAATAATATTACTATAAAGGGGGGAAGTCAAACAAACAAGGGGAATTTGCGCTGTTAAAGTTTTACGCATATCAACAACTCAGAGCTTTCTTAAATTTTCCTGCTGACGTTATTTTCAAAGAGCACAAATTACTTATTTTCCTTCGTAAAGGATGCAAACGGGTTAAAAGGCTGCGTTTGGCATTTGCGACAGAAGCACCACTGAAAAGTCGTGATAAATGCAGGGTAAGCCTTATACCTCAACTTACCTCTCGCAGAGGCACAGAGAACGCAGTGAAAGGCTGGAAATATGAGAGCTAAGAGCAGAGGGCAAAGAGCAAACGACAAAGACAAAAACAATGGCGGCAGTCCGCATATTCTCGCAGTTTTTCTTTTACCTGATTGTGAGTTTGTGGGGAAGGAATGATTCTATTTCATTTCGTTGGGGCCGGTAAATTGACAAAATATACGTTTGATTGAAAAGTCAAATTTTAATATAATAATAACAGTTGTCAACGTGGTTCACTGAATACTTACAGATGCACATTAAATTCAGGAAAACTTCATGTTATACAAAGCTTCTGATTCTCGATATGAGAAAATGCGTTACAACCGCTGCGGTGCAAGTGGGTTAAAGCTGCCTGCCGTTTCGCTCGGATTATGGCACAATTTCGGTGATATCGATACATTTCAAAACAGCAGGG
Organism: Candidatus Brocadiaceae bacterium; assembly: GCA_003551785.1. Next base: position 1,422 of record PUNP01000642.1, read on the forward strand.
AAATGGCGCTCAAAGCCTTTGACCTTGGAATAACACATTTCGATTTAGCCAACAATTACGGTCCACCGCCGGGATCGGCCGAAGAAAATTTCGGGCGGATTCTCCGTCGTGATTTGAAACCTTACCGGGATGAAATACTCGTTTCTTCCAAGGCAGGTCACCGCATGTGGCCCGGCCCTTACGGAGATTTGGGCTCACGTAAATACCTTGTAGCCAGTCTTGACCAAAGCCTTATGCGCCTGGGAATGGAATATGTCGACATTTTTTACCATCACCGTCCTGATCCGAATACACCGATCCATGAGAGCATGTCGGCACTCGACTATATCGTCAGAAGCGGTCGTGCCCTTTATGTCGGAATATCAAACTATTCTGCTGAACAGACAAAAGAAGCGGCTTCAATTCTGCGACAGCTCGGAACCCCCTGCCTGATTCACCAGCCTCCTTACAACATGTTCAAGCGTGGGCTTGAAGGCGAGTTACTGCAAACTCTTGCGCAAGAGAAAATCGGGTGTATTACTTTTTCACCACTTGCACAGGGTTTGCTGACAGATAAATATCTGGATGGTATTCCTGCAGATACCCGCTTTTCCAGATTCGCCCCCTCAAAACGAAAACAACACCTTTCAGAACAGAAATTAGAAAAGGTAAGGCAACTCAACGATATGGCCTTACAAAGAGGCCAGACCCTTGCCCAGATGGCTTTGCTATGGAATCTTCGCCATCCGGTTGTAACGTCCGTGCTTATTGGTGCGAGTAATGTATCACAGATCGAAGATTCTGCCGGTGCCCTGGATGCCGGAGAACTGTCCAAGGCTGAGATCAATGCCATTGATGAAATTCTTGATTGATCATCCGATACCCTTTTTTACCAGAGGTGAAAAAATGCGAATAAAGAAAGAAAAAACGACTGCTGCAATGATTTTTGCTTTTGCTTTGTTGCTTATAACCCTGCCCATTAGCCTGGTATGGGGGTTGCCTTCAGATGTAGCTCTACGGTTGGAGGATGATGAAAATCATGTTAAGATTGATCCCTATCCCGAGATCTCGGACGAAGAGACCAGTGCCGCGTTTGCATTCTGGATGAAAGTGACTGAATTGAGCGATGATTATCAATATGCCTTCCATTTCCACTCAGAATCCTCTGGCACGAATGTTGGAGATTCTGCAATGTGGGGAGGTTTATGTGACGACAATCGAATCACCATAACGATTGGAGCTGCAAGTGAGGGCTGGGATGCCGGCAGAACGGACATTACCCCGGATTTAGATGAGTGGTACCACCTGGCAGCCGTCTGGGACGGCTCCAAAGTTCGTGTTTATGTGAACGGTAAAGAAGAAACCAACTACAGTCTGGATTCTCTGACAGAGGCAAATAATACGCTGTGGCTGGGATATAATCCTGATCAAGGTGACCGGCATATTAATGCGCTATTAATGGATGTGGGTATTTGGCTGGACAAAACACCAGTTATTGAAGAGGTTATGAATGAAGGAATAGACAGTGATTCGGATGGACTGGTCGGTTACTGGCCGCTGGATGAAGGCGAGGGCGATGTCGCCCGGGATTTAAGCGCAAACGAAAACCATGGAGAACTACGTGAAGGTGCCGGCTGGACCCTGGCGCGTCCCTTCGTAGAAAACCTCCCTCGAACAATAGATGCTGAGCCGGGCGAAGATATTAGGATCGGGCCGATCGAACTCCAAGACCCTGTCGGAGAAGTCACTTTTCAATGGTACCATAATGGCGAGCCTGTCGAAGGCGCTACTGAAAATACTCTTCTTATTGAGGATATCAATGCCGATGAACTCGGCATGTATTACGTAGAGGTTAATGATGAACATCCTGCCACTCCTGTCAGAACGAATGAAACAGAGCTTCCCCGCTGGCCGGTATGGAGAGTTGACCTGGAGGTTGGGAAAACCGCGGACCCCGGAGATACAGTCACTCTTGGACCGGTGGAACTTTTTGATGCCCGTGGGGAAGTAGCATATCAATGGTATCTTGATGGTGAGCCTGTAGAAGGGGCAACGGAGAGCACTTTGACTCTGGATGATATAACCCTTGATCAGATGGGAAAATATTTTGTCGAGGTCAATGATGAGCTGGACATGACACCTGTAA
>PUNP01000903.1 GCA_003551785.1 Candidatus Brocadiaceae bacterium
AATTGAAAAAAGTGGGTTTTGACAACGGGGATTCCTTTGAGCAGCCGGACAGTCAAAGACGTTTGATTGCTATTGAAGATTATAAGGATTGGAATACGGCCTCGTTGTATGGGACAGTAGGTATTAAAGATAATGTTTGGGATTTGGTGCTTCCCGAACATGAAAGGGGTAATCCACCGGTCGAAATATGTATAGCGCTCAGATGCTACGAAACCTATCTGAGAGAATCTTTTAAAGACATAAAAATCACGTTTCCGACAGATCGTCTTTTTGAGGTGAAAATACCAATAGAAAAGAGTATGCTTTCAAATACCGCAGAGGTGAGCGCAAACCTTCTTCGAACGGCAAATGGGCGTTCTGATATCGGGGATGGGTATGCTGCATTAAAAGGCACGGCAGTAGCAGGATGCAGAAGTTGGGAAATTCGTGTAGACCCGCCGAAGCTTTCGAGTGGTAATTATCTGGACATCCGCTATACGCGTTTTGAAGATGAAAAAAAGATGCGACTATATGAAGTAAGCTCTGATTCGCCCAGCCCGATATTGTGGTTAAATAAAGACAATAATCAAATAGCAAATGTACTCAATAGCAAGGCTCCCAGGGGGATAACAGCGAGGATGCGAGATGTCTTTTTTGATATGATTTCATATTCCGTATGGTACCAGCTGATGCTTCAGGCGGCTGAAAACATTGATGAAAATGGAGAGTTAGTATATGAGTGGGAATATGCTGTTCTTGAGGATTTTTTGCCGGGATTATTTCCTGATATAGATTTAGAATCGGCAAGAATCGAATTCGCTGAAGCTGTGCGGTCAGATGGTATATGTATTTTAATGCAGCAGATAGACGAGTTATTGCAGGATAAAATCGAGTACAAGAAGCAGATGTCCAAACTTATCCAGGAGGGACTGCCGAAATGAAATTGCTGATGCGTCTTATGCCGGAAGGGAAAAGGCTTTTGAGCCGGGAGTTTGTTACCGGAGACAAAAGACGGCTAAAGGCTTCCGATTATAATGATTATATAGAACCTTTTGACAGACCAATAGATTTGGCGCCTCTAGACGACTTCCTTGACGCTATGATTGAAGAACATCAGCCATATGATTCACAATTGGACAAATATATAGCGCCTACTCTGCATCAAATTCTCAGTTTATCCCGTCGAGAAGCAGCGGATCGGGAAATATGGCATTATTTGACCGTAATACACCGCCCAGATTTTGTAAGGCATCGATGGTCCTTCGGTTCGCTTGCCTATATGCAAAAGCGGTTTTGGGGAGTGGGTACTTGGGATTCCAATACATTTTCGCGTCTGTGGTGGGTGGCAGAGCAAACGCATATTGGTGAGGACTACGGGCTGACGCAAAAGATTTTGTCGAAACAGCATCTTACCAGGGCAGCTTTTGACAGATATTACAGTATGTATCAACCCGCACTGAAAGCGTTTATCCGCATTTTAGGAGGCGATTCAAGAGTGATAGTTGAAGAGGTTGCCAAAAGGCTCAATAAACTATTAACCGTTTATCAATTGGAGGGTCTCACTGAAGAGCAGGTAGGTGAAAAGATTAAACTATTAAGGAGGGCGGTATTACAGGATATTGCTTAGCACCGTCCGTTTATACATAAACACGTGTTAAAGGCTCTAAGCATTCCAGAGAGCACGGACGCCCGCGCCCGCAACTGGCTGCGGTATGTGATACAGACATTCCTGTCTGTGCTTTTTGCAAAGTCCTCACCCAAATCGATAAAGAGGCATTAATATGAAGCAAATGCGGTCGGGGACGATTATGCTCACAAAATAGTTAGTTATGCTGCATGTTCTGATTTTATCGGTGCTACAGACAGGAATGTCTGTGTTACTCAACATCGGTAAAAAGGTGAGATTGGGGGCCAAAGTATTGGTCAGATTGTTGGGCTGAGTATTGGGGTTGGGCCGGAGTAAGTCTTTGTTAAATATAGTGCAGAATTCTAAGAAAGCCTGCTTAAGGCTTAGAGACATTTTTTGGGGATAAAATGAGGGTTCTAATGATCGTATGGCGTCCGGTTACTTCGGGTCAACCCAGTTGCCCCAGTTACAGTGACTTACTAAAACTAAAACGGTTAAAAAAAAAGCCTAAAATTTTGAAATAATATTAGAGGTCCAAAAATGACCAAAGACAAAATCAAAGAAATTCTGGACTCGCTCAATACACTGCAGGAACAACTGCTATCAATGCCGGATGATATGCTGCTCAATATCGACCCCCGCGATAACGAATCGCTGGAACACGGCTACCAATTTATAACGACATTCAATAACATTCTCGAAGACTTTACAGGCAGCTCCCACAAAATTGCCGACCTGATCAAACAGCATTTCAAAGTCAATCCGGAAGTGGAGGATGTTGAAACGGATAAAGCTGATCGGCAGAGCCGGGAGCGTATTATCAGAGAACTCGATACCGCCACGCCCCATACCTTGGTCGAAGATTTCACCTACAAACGTCCATACGGATTCATTCTGGGCGACGCTGCGTATAAAGGACTAAAGACTTGGAGAAATCTATATGTTTACGTGTTAAGAGTTCTCAAAAATGAAAATCAAGAGAAGTTCTACAGGCTTACTTCGGAAGAAAAGTTTATCTCCAACCGCGGCAATCCGCAGTTTTCAACAAATGAAGACGATTTGTGGGTCGGTGAAAAGATCGAACATGGGTTTTATGCCGAAGTTAATCGCTCTGCAAATTATCTCAGAAACAACATCAAAACTCTGCTGGAACACTTTGAAATACCGCCTGAAAACATGAAGATATACCTCCGCGAAGATCGGGATGCAGGGTAAGAATATTACTTTTTTATTTGAGTAGTTAAGACCAAAGGATTGAGTTGAGACTCTTTTGTAAAATTGGCGGCATTATTTTTTGATATGAGTTGGTTTAACATGAATCTAAGATAATATGAGGAGCATAAGCATGGGATATGGAGATGGAAAAGCTAAAAGGACAGGGAATTCGGCAAAAAATATAGCAGATTGTTTTTTAAGTGATAATCGATTTCAAGTACTCAATTCCCCCCGTGACGAAAAAGGAGTGGATCGAAATATCATGTTGCCGGGGAAGTCAGGAAAAGAAGCAAAAGTGCGGATAAGGGGACGAAGCGGGATCAATAATCCAGATACTCCCCGATGGTTCCAATTCAAGATATCCGCCAGTGATATAGCGGAATCTGTAAAAAAAGGCAAGGATTTGGAACATCTATGGCAAGACGCAATAAAAAAAGCGGATTTTTGGATTCTCGTATCCTTACAAGAGCAGGGGAATGAAGTTTGGGTTTTCCCCACAGAAGTCATTTTGGAGATAGCCAGACTTAATGCTCCTCATTATCAAGAATGGACATCCAATGATTTCAGCAAACCAGCGTATAAACAAAAAGGGAACAATCCGGGAGAAATGGCGGGAAAGCAAAAAGAGTTGAATCTGCACGTTACAGATAAATCCGGAGTCATCCTGGAAAATAGATTTCAATCGTATAAGAACAATGCTGATGTGC
>PUNP01000966.1 GCA_003551785.1 Candidatus Brocadiaceae bacterium
GGTAGGGGCCATAAAAGCCGTTTGGTAATTCTGGTCTTTTTCAGCCAGTACCGACAAAATAGCATAAATGGCGACGACTGTTTTCCCGCATCCCACATCGCCCTGCAAAAGACGGTGCATGGGAATAGGTGCTCTCAAATCATTTCTTAACTCTGCAATTACTTTCTGTTGAGCATCGGTTAGGTCAAAAGGGAATAAACGTTTTATACGATTTTCGACCTTTTCACTTACCTGGAATGAGTACCCCTTCGATTTCTTGATTAAGCTGCGCTGAATCGCTATAGCTGTTTGGAAAATGAGAAGTTCTTCATAAGCCAGGCGCTGACGTGCTTGTTTGGCGGATTCTGGAGATTGGGGGTAGTGTATTTCGCGGATAGCTTGTGGCTTTGAAGTAAAACCCTTATGGGCGGCCAGTTGGCGAGGCACAATATCTATCAGCTCATCGGCCCCGATCCTCAGCGCTTCCCGTGTAACTTTGCGTAATATATGTTGAGATAAACCTTCAGCTGCAGGATATATGGGCAGAATGGAACCGAATTTGTTTGTTTTATCCGTATTTTCACCTATCCAATAATCGGGCGAAACCATTTGAGGGCCTTTATAATACTGAATTTTGCCGAAAGCGGTGATTTTGTCTTTCACATTGAAGCGATCCGCCCATGACGGGCGGGCGTTGAACCAGGTTAAACATATAGCCCCGGTGTTGTCAGCGGCATATACTTCAAGCAAGTTTTTTCCCGATTGCGTTGTTTTAAAATTAATATTAATAATGTGACCGGAGATGACAGCACTCAGGCCTTCTTGCAGGTCGCGTATTTTGGTTATATTACGCCGGTCTTCATATCGGCGGGGGAGGTGAAAAAGGGCGTCATAGACATTTTTAAGTCCCATTTCTTTGAGTGCTTCAGACCTGGCCGGACCTATACCATACAATTCTTTAAGAGGTTTGAAAATGGGAGATTTAGCTTTGGATTTTGACATAGGCTAACAGTATAGCTTTTTTGATATAATATATTGCCTGACCGTTTCCGTTACCAGATACCGTACAGGTTTGCGGGCTCTGATCCTTTCACGAATATAGGATGAAGATATTTCGATTTGGGGAATGTCGATGAAGCAGTTTTTTAGTATATCGTAATCAGATTCGCTGAAGAAAGTTTGATTGCCTTCCATGTGAATATGGTCTGTATCCGGACGCCTGAGGCCAATCATCGGCACACTTTTGACTAACTCTTTGGCTCGATACCACTTGTGTATATCCCTTACGCTGTCGGCACCGAGAATGAGGAAAAGGCGGGCCGATTCTGAATAATTATCCATCATTTGCCTTACAGTGGTGAGGGTATAGGAGGGGCCGCTGCGATTTATCTCAATATCCGATATTTTGAAGGCGGGGTTATTTTTACATGCCAACCGGAGCATTTCCATTCGGTGCTCAGCCGGGGCTAAAGACGTGTGGGGTTTGTGGGGAGGCCGACTGGCCGGCACAAAAAAAATCTCATCCAATTCCGCCTTCTCAAGGGTAAATTGGCCTAAAATAAGATGCCCTGTATGCACGGGGTTAAAAGAACCGCCGAATATCCCGATTTTTCTCATAGCAATGGAATATAATGATGAAATATGAAGGATGAAGGATAAATTGTATTAGAAAATAATTTGTGATTTTCTTTTTTGGGGACAAACAGATTTTCCAGTACGCATTACTTGCGATTGGGTTATGCATCTTTGTTTTTTCTTTCTTTGATGTTTTTTACACTTTTAACCATGATAGATAAGAGTTCATCGCATTCTGCGAGCAGATTTTTAAGTAGAGCTTTTTTCAATATAGCTGTATCTCCAAGCAGTTCCAGCCAATAGACAGTTTCTTCCATCTCTTGGTAGCACATTCGATTTTACTGATCAGTTCGGCATCAGAACGGCTCCGTTTTCCTTTTCGAAGGTGTGGGCACCGACCGACGTTCCGGACCGAAGCATCTGCTTGCCGGGCACCTGAGCTTCATCGGTTTTGGGCAATGCGACAAAGAGCCGAATGACCCGAATCGCAAACTCTTTTGTCCTTTCGCATATATCCCAGGGCTTCGCGTTTTTCATCCTTCCCGTTTTATCCTCCATCATTCCACCCTATTTTTCCACATTCTGATTCATCCTTCATCTTTCATCATTCCAATCACTCCCACTCGATGGTGGCAGGCGGTTTGGATGAAATGTCATAGACTACTCTGTTGACGCCTTTCACTTCGTTGATGATTCTGTTGGAGGTGCGTTCAAGCAATTCATCTGGTAACCTGGCCCAATCAGCCGTCATGTAATCTTCCGTTTCAATCGCCCGCAATGCGATAACATGATCATAAGTGCGTCCATCTCCCATGACGCCTACGCTCCGCAGCGGAAGCAGCACGGCAAAGGCTTGTCCCAGGCCGTAGTATTTGTTGGCCGCTTTAAGCTCCTCGATAAAGATTTGGTCGGCACCGCGTAGAATATCCAAACGTTTCGGGGTGATTTTTCCTAAAATTCTGACAGCTAAGCCCGGGCCGGGGAAGGGATGGCGCCAGACAACTTCTTTGGGCAGTCCAAGCGCTTCACCGACTTTACGTACTTCGTCTTTGAACAAAAATCGGAACGGCTCTATCAGGTCGAAACCGAGTTCTGCAGGCAGGCCGCCGACGTTATGGTGTGTTTTTATTACCGCTGCCGGGCCGGTGTTTATGCCGGCGCTTTCGATGACATCGGGATAAAGAGTGCCCTGCGCGAGATATTTGGCGTTTTCTATATTCCGGGCCGCCTCCTTGAAAACTTCGATGAACGTGTGCCCGATAATATGACGCTTTTCTTCGGGGTCTGTAACACCCTCCAATTTAGCCAGAAACGTTTCCGATGCATCAATCGATTCGAGCTTAATATGGAAATGTTCTTCAAATCGCTTGACGACTTCCTGCGTTTCATTGGTACGCATGAGGCCGCTGTCAACATAAATGCAAACTAATCGTTCGCCAATGGCACGGTGTATCAGCACGGCGGCAACGGAGGAATCAACTCCCCCGGAGAGGCCCAGCACGACCCGCGCGTCGTCTTCAACCTCTTCACTTATTTTGCTCACTGTGTTGTCGATGAAACTGGTGATTTCCCACTCACCTTTACACTGGCAGATGCGGTAGAGGAAATTATGCAAAATATCGGTGCCGGCCGGAGTATGAGTGACTTCGGGATGGAATTGGAGCCCCCACAAGGTGCCGTCACTATTTTTCACGGCGGCATGGGGGCATGTTTCGGTAGCTGCAAGAGTCTGGAATCCGTGCGGTAAATTCTCAATCTGATCACCGTGACTCATCCACACGGGAGTTTGGTTTCCTAAGCCGTGAAATAGCTCATTATGATTGTTGATATTCAGCATACGTCTGCCGTATTCACGTTCGCCGGTGGGGTTAACCGTTCCACCAAGGCAATTACATGCTGTCTGCATACCGTAGCAAATCCCAAGGATGGGGATGCCGAGACGGAATATCTCCGGATCGCACTGAGGTGCATCA
>PUNP01000746.1 GCA_003551785.1 Candidatus Brocadiaceae bacterium
GGGTGGGGCTCGATTCCCAATACGGTAATCTCTTTATGATTAGGGCCATACACCCAATAAAAACGTCTCGCCGTTTTTCCCTGATCCAAATACGATTGCCAAATTTTCATCCCATATTTTTTACTCAAGGGTTCAATTTCATGAGTTTTCAATCCTGGATGTTTTGGATTCGCACTCAAGTTTGCAATAGCTTTACCAAAGCGATTAAATAGTTCTTGCTCATCAGATTTCAACGTATTGGTTTTGCGCTTCTCAAGCAATGAATTCCAAAACGCTTCCATCTCAGGTACTCCCATCCGAATAGTAAACATGGGATCAATCCAGTAATTTATTCAATTCCTCCAGGTTAACCGGCTCTGAGACACTTCCCTTTTTCAATTGATCAACCGATTTATCTATCATTCCCAAGGTCTTTTGAGAAATAGCGTCTGGATGAACTAATACTCGGGGACTAAGCTCAATAGTTCCATCTTGTTTCTCACGAACCCGATAATACATCGTCTTTGCTCCACGAAGAGTCAATCGCTTCTTGGAGTCGAGTCGGGCATCATATTCTTTAATAGCTCGTGCCATAATTTTTTCTTTCAAGTTTATCATTTATACCTCAAGATAATAAATAGTGGGATTTCCCACAATAGGATATTCTACACTTGTCTCATTACTTATAACAACGGATTTCCGACTTCCTAAACTTTCGATGCGGCAATCTGTACATTATGTGTGGTATAACATGTATATGGCCTCCAAAGTCAATAGGCAATAACAATTCCTGGTGAAAAAAGTTACCTGCTTCTTCACCTGAACCGTTTGAAATACCCGTTTCAGTGATTTTGTACTGCAAACATTTTTCAGATTCGGTCTGGCAGCCACGATGAGCTGCACCAAACATGTATAGAGACTCTGCATTTGCAGAATTCCACTTGGGAAAACCACAAACGGCCGGGCATTCCTCCCGGCGGCCTTAGAAAATCTTGCGTTCCCTGGTGCCGGACAATCAAAGGGCGGGCTAAGACGATCGGCCGTAAAAAAACTATATCTACGACTATACCGTCTTTCCAGTTAGTAAATGTCTCGGGTCAGGGGCAGCACACAACAAAAAACAATCATTTTTTTAGATCACTATCCGGATATCCAAAATATACGGAGCGGGTGCCGCGTCCAATCAAGCACTGCGAGCTGGGAGTGTTCCGGCCTAAATGGTCCGATGATGATACCTGTGAGGTTCATAGCCGTTTTGGACCCGTTTGAAGGCTCAACTCCATTATCTCAGTTAGACGCCAGGCTCACGGCACCCCTCCTTCAACTTGTTGCTTTTTTACTCATCATATGGTTGAGAAATCGTTCGGTGTTAAAAGGCTTTTTTTGCTTTAGCATGTAATAAACAGCGATGCCCAGACGCTTAGCCAGAATGGTCAGGGCTTTGCTTTTTCCATGCCGGGCAATCAGACGTTGATAGTATCGGTTAGCCTCCTCGTTTTTTCTGATAAACATGACTGCCGCCTCGGAAAAGGCCCAGCGCAGATGGGCATTGCCAATCCGGGATCCGCTACCGGTAAAAGTTTTGCCGTTTGATGACTTCTGTGCCTTGACCAGTCGTGCGTAGGAACAAAAATCCTGTTTACTGGCAAACCGGTCGATATCATGTATTTCGTAAAGCATGGTCAGGGCAAGAACTTGCCCCACCCCGTGGATGCTGCAAAGAAGCGCAAGACTCTGCGAATCATGTCCCTTGGCCAGGGCGAGAATCCGGCGATCCAGCTCTTTGATGATCGGATCATAATGATCAATAAGTTTAAGATCCGTGTCGATCATCAGTTGCAGGACCGGATCCGGAAACCAGGAGTCTATGGCTTTATCACGGCGATGGTGCGGACGTGAAATCGTACCCAAAGGTTCCAGGTTATATTGTGATGTTGTATTTTGGATATGTGAAAGCAATTCGGCTCGCTTGCGCACAAAAAGATTACGCCGGCGCATCAGATCTCGTGTGGATCTCATTGCCGGTGGATAGACATAGGCAAGCGGGAAATTACCTCCACGCATCAGACGGGCAATCTTTAGAGAATCGAGCTTGTCATTTTTGGTTTTGACTCCGTGAATGGCTCGCATATACAGGGCGTGGCCCAAAATAAAATCAATACCTTCCTGTTCACACAGATCGGCCAGCCAGTACCAGCAGAAAATACATTCCACTCCAACGACAAGCCCCTGTCGAAAGGGAGCAACGGCTTCCAAAAAACTTTCCGGATTGCAGGGCCGGTTTTTATGAAAAACAATTTTGCCATCTGCATCGAGAATACAGATGAACATCGTTCTTGCGTGAAGATCGATTCCGCAGTAATTTGAATGTTGACGCGTGTAAACGTTCATGGCTTTCCTCCTTGGGTTTGTTATGAGTTTAACTGCGAATCCATAATTTATGAATCCGGGAGGAGGCCATGAACAATATCATTAAATTTCAAGCGGACGCGGATAGCGTCCGAACCCTAATCGCGGCTTCTCGCCGCGCCGCTTAAATTTGGGCCGTTAGAGCAACTCATAAATTTTGCTCTTAAGCACCTTAAGTGTCAAAAGTAACCTAATATCTTCCTGATAGTGGTCTCTAGCCGATCCAATTTTGAAATTTTTATTTGGCACAAGTTAGCTTATATGCTAACTTCCCTCCATGCGCGTTATACAATTCTACCGAACAGAGTCCGGAAAAGTACCTGTAAAGGAATTTCTGAGAAGTCTTCCAGACAAGTTCTCCAAAAAAATTGCCTGGACACTTCGCGCTGTTCGTGAAACGGATCCAGTTCCTACTCAATACCTTAAAAAACTCACTAATTCAGATGATATTTGGGAAATCCGGGCAACCTTGGGTAATAATACCTTTCGATTGCTCGGTTTTTTTGACCACTCCAAACTTATCATACTTACCAACGGATTTGCCAAAAAGTCTCAAAAAGTACCAAAACAAGAGATTATCCTGGCTGAACAACGAAAACAAGATTATTACCGGAGAAAATCTCATGATCAAAGATGACCTTGAAATCTTCATTGAAGAAAAAAAAGCCGAAAGTCCGGAATTTGCTGAGAATTTCGAAGAAGGATATCTGAATTTTAAAATCGGGGTACTTCTTCGTCAGGCTCGTGAAGAAATGGGTGCCACCCAGGAACAAGTGGCCAAAAAGCTGAATACGACCAAGTCGGTGATTTCCCGAATGGAAAATCATGCCGAAGATATTCGACTTTCCACTCTTACAAAGTATGCCAAGGCGCTCGGTAGAAAAGTTAAACTCGAAATTCAGTAGAAATGATAACCGTTGGTTTTTGACCAACTTCCATAAGGTTATTTGACACATTTCCCTGGAAGTGTGGTCTGATCTCACGATAGAATCTATCAAGAAATTCTTTACACTTAGCAAGTAGCGGTTGCTCTAACAAGTTAAGGCATGGAACGAAGCTTGCCGAGTTCCATGCCAGTGTTGAACAAGCCCGTGTCTATGATTGCTGGATCGTCTCTATTTGTACATTGAATA
>PUNP01000203.1 GCA_003551785.1 Candidatus Brocadiaceae bacterium
GATAATACGGACATCGGTATCGATGCCGACCGCGGCGCCGAAGTGCGATTCAACCGCCTCTGGGGCAACCCCCTGGGCATACGCGCTGAATCAGAAACCCACGTCCACCACAACGTCGTGTTCCGTTCCGAATCGGAGGGTAATACCCCCATCGGCATTCACGTGATCGGTACCGGCGGTTCGCCGGATGCACCGACGATCATCGAGCATAACACGGTGTATGAAGAGGACGGGTATGGGCTGAAACTCGGAGGAAAACATGACGACCTGCAGGTTCGCCACAATATCCTCTGGTCCGAAGACGCGGCCGCACTGGGTATCGAAGGAGATACTCTTGAAATTAGTGGAGAGTTCGAGAGCAATTACAACAACCTCTACCGCGGCGATTCCGGTTCACTTGTCGAATGGGGCCCGGTAGAATTCCTTGATCTCATCGACTGGCAGATCGACACCGGATACGACCAGCACTCGATAGGCTACACAAATCTTGACCCCGCCCTTGATCGTCCGCGCTTTATTGATCACTCACCGGGTGCCGATAATTTCCGCATCGAAGATGAGGCCGGCACGAGCATCGCCGCCGGTGACCCCGATGGTGATTTCACAAATGAACCGGAACCTAACGGCGGACGCGTCAACATCGGGGCTTACGGCAACACCGCGCTCGCGGCGGCAGCTCCGGTCGAATACCTGCGCATCGACCGGCCGAATTATTATCTCGACTGGCTTCCGGAGCGGGAACGCACGATCGCGTTCTTCAGCCACAACATCACCGGCGATGTCCGCCTGGAAGCCGTTGACGATCAGGGCAATGCAACGCTTATTGATGAAATGGATGCCGGGAGCGGCGAGGTTAACTGGGCGCCGGCCGACAGCGGCCTGTCCGCCGACAACGAGGTCGTGTGGACGCTGCGCATCAGTTCGGTTGACGATCCTGCCGTCGAGGCCGTTTCGCGGGAAAACTTTATTATCACCGAGCATTCGGATGTCTATTATGTGGCCGATCCCTCGAGCGGCACGCGCGTGCACACCACGACGGGCGGCGACAACCGGAACCACGGCCGCACGCCGGATGCGCCCAAAGCCACGCTGGGCGGAGTCCTTGTGCTGGAGGACTTTTCTGCCGAGGATACGGTCTATATCGACGCGGGGCAGTACCTGGCGCTTGACCGGATTCATCTCTCCGAACAGTATGAAGGTGTGCGGTTCGTCGGCGCAGGCAAACCCGGCGACAGCGCCCAGTCGCGCGTCGAACGAGTGGGCTTTGATGCCGGAGCCGGCCCCGAAAACCTGTTCGAGATCGAGCACGCTCCGGCCGTCTCCATCGAACGCCTCCACCTGACGGCCCCCGATACAGCCGTTCTTTTATTGGAAGATGGAATGAGCCCGAATGTCGTGATTAGGGAGAACACCATCGAGTTCAACGCCGGCCGATACGCTGTCAATGTCCAGTGGGGAACGGGATTATTCCTGTTGGGGAACACGCACGGCACAATCGAGGGCAACCTTATAACCCTCGCGCCCACTGATTCCACTACTTCCGAAGGCCGGGCTATCCGTATCGCCGGCCCCCGCGGCTGGGAGATTCTCAGCAACGAACTTGTCGGATACCAGGGTCAGACCGGCACGGGGATGGAGATCAACGGGGAAAGATCGCTCATCGAGGGGAACACCGTCTCCGATTTCCGATCCGGCATGCATGTTGGTATTCGTGGACGTGTGATCGGCAATGAACTGATCGACAACACCGAAATCGGTCTTACGGCGCTGGCAACGGCGATCGATAATACAGTCACCGGCAGCGAAGTGGGCCTTTACATTTGGGGCGACGCCACCGGTAACGTTCTTTATGGTAACGATATCGGTGCCAGAATTTCGTGGGACGATACTCATGAGTTCACACAAAACGAGGCATACGACAACCGGATAGGGATCAAGCTCCTCGGCGACGGAAACGTTATCTCCAACCGTGTCCACAACAATGAAATCGGAATACGTGCCGAAGGTTTTGGAACGCTGGAAACCAGTGCGCGTATCCTTGGGAACCTGATACACGACCAGGAGGAATACGGATTGCAAATAGTCGGCAGCAGTTCGTTCTTCTTTGCCTGGGAAGAGGGGACGGAAGCGGTGGTGATGAACAACACGTTCGTCGAGCCGGATGCCCATATGGCCCTGGTGGTCGAAGGCACCGATAATATTTATGTGTCCAACAATATATTTGTTGTCGGTGAGGCGGTTGGAACGCCGGATTCGCCGGCTATCGCGGTGGACAGCGGTGCGGCGCGCGGTTTCAATGCCGACCGCAACCTCTTCCATACCCTCGGAGACACAGGAGTCGGCATCTGGGACGAGAGGATGATCGCCAACGGCTCATTTGTGACGACCTGGCTTGAGGAACCGAGCATCGCCGGCTGGGAGCGTGAGGGCAACATATCTTTGGCCGACGAAAGTTGGTGGTCGGAACTGGACGGGTGGTGGGCGGTAATCAATCCCGACAGCACCCTGTACCAGGATGTGAGCGTGCCGACCGGTTCGGCTACACTTGAGTTTGACTACGTGTTCCGTGAAGGATTACAGACCAATAGCGATGCAGCGGATATGATAGTTTCTATTGATGGTCAGGAACTGACAACCATTCGGGGGGAAGATACCACTCCCGACGAACTTGTCACGGCCACGCTGGAAATAGATGACGCTCTGCTCGGCGCCGATGACGTTCCGCTTGAATTCACTGTTGAAAGCGATGTTGGGGGAAATTTCCTGGTCAGCAATATCGGCTGGGAAGAAGAAACGGTCGATTTAGATATGCAGGAATCCCTTGCCGACTGGCAGGCCGAGTCAGGACATGACGGCGACAGCCTGCATGAGGACCCGCTGTTTGAGGACCCGGGCACCGATGATTATCGCCTCACCGCCGGCTCCCCCGCCATTGACTACGGATTCACGCTCGGCAGCACGCGCCTGGATATCGACGGCCTGATGCGCCACGACGACCCCGATACCGATAACCTGGGCCCGGATGACTGGTATGAGACAGAGGTACATGACGAGAGCCTGTTCGAGGAGTCCGGCGTGGCTACAGACTTCTTCGGGGATGATAGTAATGATGAAGCCGATATCGGCTTCGAGTTTGATTTCTTCGGACAGACTCACGAGACCGTCCGGATATCGACCAACGGGCTGCTGCAGTTCAGTCAGGTGTTCAATCCCGTTTATCAGGGCCCGAGCAGCCCTCATGCTTCGGTGACGGCCCTGGCCTCACAGCCGCGCATCGCCCCGCTGTGGGGCGACCTGATCGTTCCCCACGAAGCACCCGCTATCGGGCAGGAAGGCGGCAACATATATGTTGACAATACTGTGGACGGCGAGTTCACCGTTCGCTGGGAAGCTTTCACCAAGGACGCGGAAGGCGATCCCGATGAGCCGGTCAACTTCGCCGTCACGCTGTTCGAAAGCGGCGAGATACGGTTCGATTACGGTGACGGCAACGAGAACATCGATCCGACCA
>PUNP01001020.1 GCA_003551785.1 Candidatus Brocadiaceae bacterium
AATATAATTTTATTTCTGGAAAAATTAGGGTATTTCTCTTTTCACATTCAGGAATATATTTAGCAACACGGCGCGCCGGTAGCTCAGTGGACAGAGCATCGGATTTCTAATCCGACGGTCGCAGGTTCGAGTCCTGCCCGGCGTGCCATTCTTAAGTAATCACCAACAACCACTTAGGCCAACTGGTTGTTGGGGGTTGTTTTTGTGTGCAACTATCTTGGGGCAGTAATGGGGGCAGTTGCGTTTGCGATTGATCCGTGACCGGTGTATAATGAGCTTGTAAGAGATGAGTTGATATTTCCTCTTTCGGCTTAATCCATCACGGTATCAATCATGGCTAAAACCCAAAAACAAACACGAACCGGCGAGCCATATATAAGGCTGCATAAAAGGCGCTGGCACCTTTTCTACCGCAATCCCGACCCTTCAAAAAACTATCCCGTCCACAAGTCACTGCGGCTGAAAGCTGAAAGAGAGGCGGACGCACGCAGGATTGAGGCCGAGGCAAAACTCGTTTGGAAAGAGTGCGAGCCGGAATTCGATCTCAAGCCTGCCAGAATAAAACTGGTGATGGAACGCTTTATCCGGGATAAAATACAGGGACAGAAAAGGGGCGGTAGGGAACAGATAAAGTCTAAATACCTTGACAAAAGCTTAGGCCAGGTACTGGACGAGTTTTTAAAATCAAAACAGGGTAAAGCCCACCGAACCCGCCAGCATTATCGCACCCATATCAATCATATAAAAAGGCTCATGGATTGTTCAATGCCGGTTAGTCAGGTAACCCCCGGAAATATACAAAATTTACTGCAGGCCCGTGTCGAAGAGGATAAGGTCCACAAAAAAACGGCCAATAAATTACTCGGATCCCTCAAGAGCATTTTCAATTTTGCGCAGAAACATGATTACATAACCAAAAATCCCGCTCAGATGGTAGAGCGATACAGCCTTGAACCCGCAGACAAAGACATGTTGCGGGAGCCGGTGTATATACCTCGCGAGATTTACGAAGCAATGCTTCACTCCCGAGCGGCGCGGCGGTATCCTCCAATAAGGCAAGTCTTATTTTTACTTTACCATACCGGCATGAGGGTCGGAGAGCTTTGCCGCCTGAAATGGGCGGATATAGACCTGGAAAATCATATAATTCATGTAACTGCTTCACCGCAGAAGGGGGGAGACCGCGATCCATATATGGTATCCCGGCAATTACGGGTTTATATGGCCATTTCAAAGAAGATGGCGCATCAAAGCTATGACAGAGGACGATGGAAAACCAATAGGCCTTTCGAGCAGATACCGGTAGTTTGTAATGGTAACGGAAACAAGTTGGGTTACAGCAATCTTTTCCATCGTGTATGGCGTCCGTTTTTGCAGGAATTAGTTCAGGAAAAAGACGATGTGTTTCGTGACATAAGAAAAACAGTGGTAAACCATAAAAACAATCATACGCCTGTGTCATTCCACGACTTTCGCCATACTTTCATTACTGACCTTCTAACTCAGGGGATAAATCCTATTGTGGTGGGCTGGCTGGTGGGTCATAAGGAACTGCATACGCAGCGGCGATATACGCACCTTTGCTACAATCATTTCACCGAAGAATTCAAGAACTACAAACGCTGAAGCTCTCATGGCCCGTTTCCCGTTTCAAGAGCCTCCTTCATCCGCTGTCGCGCCTGGCTGATTTTCACCTCCTGGTATTCCTGGATCAGTCTGCGGCTGTATTTGCGGTTTCCAGCCCCGATCATTCCGTGTTCGAAAATGCTGAGCCGACTCTGCTGCGCCCATCGGCTGGCGGTTTCCGGCGCAACGCCCAGTAGACGGGCCAGTTCCCGCTGGTTAATCCAGTCCTCCTGTGGGTCATAGGTCGGCTCCGCGTCCCGGACTTCCCCGCTGCGGGATCTCATTTCTTCTTGCTGTTTTTGCATATCACTCAATGGCATCCTCCTGATTTTTATTAACAGACATCTTTAGCAGGTCAAGGTAAATACAGTTTTTGCGCCCTGAACAGTAGTTCTCAACAACTTCCTCAAGCGGCGGACCGCCCCAGTTGCATCCAAATTCATAGACAGGCGCGGACCGGAAGGCACTTTTCAGGACACTCTGAAGTTCATCGCGCCTTAGCGGCGGCTCGCAGCGCAGGCCGAACGCCGCAAGAACACCGCCCACTGCCTCCCGTGAAATGGGAGGACTGGCGCGCCGGAGCTCACAGGCGATAAGGAAAGCGGCCTTGTTGCGGTATCCTTCCTCAATTCCATCCCTTATGAGGTTTTCAACGCAGGGTTTGAGCAGAGAGGGCGTTTTTCCCTTTTTTGTGGATTTTCGCGCAGCCGGAGGGCTTCTGCGAATGTTCAACTTTTTTGCCAGACTCTCGATATCCACTTTCTGAATTTTCTGTAGAAATTCATACTGATTCCCATAGGGCTGTCCCTCCGAATTGAGGAACAAACATCTTTTTCCCGTAGCTCGATGTTTTCCCAGTGGAAGCTTGATTAAACTGCCGGGATGTTCTTTCGACACTTCATTCTGGGCGGGGAAAATCTCCAAATCGCCGATACCGGTCTCCTCTACGGCTCTGCGCGCAACGGCACGTATTTTCCAGTTCGGAGCCTGATCTGTAAAAAGCCATCCATGGTGGCCTTTTTTGCCGCTGAATTCCACATAAATTTTTGCTCCGTAACGAGAAAAGAAATCCTGAAGTCTCCATACTGGTTTTAAATCGAGATAATCGAAATCGAATGCGAGAAATTTACACCGGCCTGGCGGTCTTCCGGCATACGTGGCCAGCGTAATCCTGTCATTTAAATGCCGGCGTAAGAGGTCAGGAGTAATTTTCTCCCTCTCGGCCCGATAACTGACATCACCATTCCGAAACCACTGGATTCCGTATCGGTCAGTGCGGCAGATAAAGAGCCTGTATATAAGATTTATAAGCGATTGTGTGATGTGTTTAGAGCCAGCCATTTCACACCTCCCTTCCAGTGAATTTTAAAGGCTATCCCGTCATCCGGCGTACCTTCTATTTCAACACGTCCACTTCTGGGAAAGTGAAGTTTGCCCGAAAAAAGCTCACTCTCTCCGGACCGGATTCTTACATCATGGCTGCCGCTTTTTACAATTTTTCTGCCGGACAGCTCCTCTCCGTTGATCTCAACCGTTATCTTTCCCGAATGATCTCCTGTAATTTCAACCACATCTTCCTGCTTTTCTCCCCTAATCCACTCACCCATCATTTGATTAAAGCCGGTGACGACATCCCTGATTCCGGAAGAAAATTCCATCGCTCCACCGGTAATAAATCCCACCATAAACCAGATTGCAATGAAAACTAATACACTTGTAAGGGCGGCGCTTACGTACTCCTTTTGCCTGATAAGTTGAAAAAGGGCCTTAAAAAGAAGCCACATTATTAAAATCAGTTTCTTCGCTACAACGACCATTTCCTTTGCTACAGCACTTCTTGGAACTGATCCAAGGGAACGCATCACGGCCGCGACTGCCTTGCG
>PUNP01000050.1 GCA_003551785.1 Candidatus Brocadiaceae bacterium
ACCAGGAAAACCAGAAGATATATTAACCAGGGCAATGCTTGCAGCAGAGGGGGGGAAGATAATCCATGACCAGTTAGGTTACCCGCAATAGCATAATCGAAAGCCAGGAAAAAACCTGTGGTAATGAAGAATCCGATAGCCGGCGGCGGCTCGTGCCCATTACCGTCAGCAGGCGGTGCCCTTGACTCGATATTGGAGTTTAAAAGCTTCCTGAATAGGTGAATAAAGGCGGCGGCAAGTGCACAGAGGAGCAACAGCAACCCGACAGCTCCCGTTTCAGATAGGATGTGGATGTAAAAGCTGTGGGGCAGGCGCGTTTCCTCATAAGAAGGGCTTTTGAGACGCGTATAATGGTCTTGCCATGCGCCAGGCCCTACGCCCGTAACGGGATTTTGTCGTGCCATTTCAGCGCTTACATGCCAGTAGCCCAGCCGTACGCCCAAGGAGGCTTTCAGCCTGCGCGCTATATCGGTATTGCGAACCGTAAAAATAATGATTAAAATTACTCCTGCCGTGAAAAAAACAGTACATGTTACAACCTTATGGCGTCTAATGAAAGGTTTGGTGAATAACATTGTGAGAGAAAAAATTACAATTATTACAGCCAATATGCCTCCTTTAGATCCGCTATTGAGGAAAGCTACAGCGCCAAGCAAAAATCCAGTGAGCAAAACCCCAGAATGTATAACTATGGGCAACGAAAAGCCGCTCTTGCCGATTTTGTAAACGGATTTAAAACCGTGGTAAGATAATGCGGCAAGCGGAAACAGAAAAAGCATCAGGTAGCTCGCTAATTGGTTTCCGGTAAGGAAGCCACCAATAACATCTCTGGTCCTGGCTCTCGATAGTAAATCCGCTTCCAAATGCCGCCCGACACCGGTTGAGGAGATGAGAGCCTCGGGATTCGCCTGCAGCCAATCGCTGAAGCCGGGCAAGATGAAAATGCGGTGAAAAAGTGCGTAAAACGTTACAGCGACAAAGGTTGCCATGAGGCATGCCCCAATAGACCTCTTGCCACCCGGCACACTGCGGTATTGAAGCACCAAAAAAGCGACAAGCAAGTAAGTGAAATATGCCGCCCATAACACGCTGCCCTCGAATATATTGGACGAATGAAAAAGTGTGTAGAGCATCCAAACCAGGAAAAGGAGGAATATCGGCAGGGAAAGACCTCCATAATCTATTTCTAGTTTTCCCGATATTGTGCCTTTGCAAAGCCAAACGGCCACGGTGGCTATTGCAACGATAGTGAAAATAAGTAAAGTGCCGGGTTCGGCCGGCATAGCGGAAAAGAAAGGCAGACCGATGATGATAAAAGCTAACAGGTAAAAGGGTAAATTATGGAGAAACCATGCAAGGAGTTTTTGCTCGTATGAGCCGGATGTGTTGAGTTCAATAGGGGGTTCGTTTGTTTTCATAATCAGTGATTTGCTAAATAAAAGGCTTTAGTATAATAAGTTAAATGAATAATTTATGCTGAATCGTTTTGCCGCAGATGTGCCGCTGAAGACGCGCCCGCAGGGTAAACCGCCGTTGGAGAAACCGTTTGTACACACTGTAAATTTTGAATGCCTCAAAAATGACATTTAACACATTGTAGTTCAATCTGTTATATTAAATATTGCCTTGGTTTATGAAATATGCAGGCTAAGCCCCCAAAAGACTTGTGCTCATAGTTCCGGGCACGGCTGTCTTATTTCCCATTTATTATTACTTTATCCCAACTTTTAAAATCGATAACGCAAACCTCCGGTAAGAAAATTGGAACCGCGGGCATCACTCACAAAACCGTAAGCGCCCGAGCGATGATGGACGCGGAGTAATATTTCATACCGGCTGCACTGACTGAAAGAGTTTTCAGGTAAGCTGAACGTAAATTCCACCGGCATAAATACTAATACATGTGTTGGCCCTCTGTCCGAACGCTGCTCGATTTCGGGCCGTCTTGAGGCATACGATAGTCCTAAACCGTATAATAACGATGTATCGAGCACGTGATCCCAGGGGAAACGAGTCCATCTCAGGTTGAAAGACCAATTAAATTCCCAGTGGTCCTGGTATCTGCCGGAATGTATTCCCGTATTGATTTCACCTTCTAATAACAAGTCGTCAGTAATGTCAGTTATATGGCGTGACAGGCCGCCTACCCATACATGTGAGTTCTGCATATCAGTCTTGAATTGGAAAATTTGCCCTATTCGCGTATCCGTCCAACTGCCGCCATAAGCAAATACCGACCAATCGCAGCGGTGTGATCCCGCCTGAAGGGACGGGAGGAAAAATATTAAGAGTGTCAGTACTGCGGTGATGTGAGAAGAGATTTTTCCGCTGTTGTTCATAATGTCATTATAGCATACTCAATGGAGTCATTTTCGTATGGAAAGTTAAAAATAAGATAAACCAAATATTATCTCGGATCGGGACGTGCCGGCAGATATTTATGCAGTTCTTTAGCCAACCCCTGGATGGGTGTTGACTGCAGCCAGATTTTCCCGGGCCCTGTGAGAACATACAAATGTTTTGAACCGCCCTCACCTCTGAATAAGCGGGGAACACCCTTTAACTCTTGTTTTTTTATTTTAACCGTCTCTTCAAAGACGCCTATCGACCCCGGATCGACCTTAACGCTTTCGCCTTCTGTAAGTTCCCTTTCTACGCAGTCTCCATCCATTTGAATGATGACTTTACCCAATCCCACGAATTCGTTCAGCACGTAACCTTCGGACCCGAAGAAAGTCATTCCATTTTTTTCGATCAGGCGCACACCATATTGAATTCCGCTTGTAGCGCACAAAAAAAGTCTTTTTTGGCAAACCAGTCCTTTGTCGCCTATATCGAAGACTTTGATGCGTCCGGAGTGCGCATGGCCTAAAACAAGCCTGGCACCACTGCGTTCGCTGGTATAACAATCAGTGTATATCTTGCCATCCTCAGCGAAAAGGCGCTTGACGTTTTCTAAAAAACTCCCCTCTTTACTGCTTTCCATCTCCACATCGTCGTCCATCCACTGCATTGAGCCGCATTGAGAGTAGATCGGTTCTCCCTGAGCAAGCTTAATCTCAATCATAGGAGTCATATTCCCGTGTATATGATAATTCATAAATACCTCCAGAAGAAATTATACTCTTTAAATTTTCAAAGCTTAAGCCCTTGTAAATGCTTAGCTCTCAGAATACTTTCTCGTCAATATCCAGTATAACACATTGTCTTGCCTTAATTCGAATGAACATTGCTGATACAATCCTTGATATTGTCAGGGCTATGAAGTAATATATATCTAAGTATTCATTGAAACCCGTAATATCACGAATGAACTCGGTTTACAATTAAGTGAATATATTCATATTGTTCTTATGAAAGTCATCGACCAACAAACGGGCAACCCCATTTTGTCCAACCTTGCTTTTGCTGTAACGCCCATTAAGCGTTTGGTGGGTTTAATCGGCCGCAAGTCCTTACCTCCGGGGTATGGGCTGTATTTTCCACGCTGCAGCAGCATACATACTTG
>PUNP01000915.1 GCA_003551785.1 Candidatus Brocadiaceae bacterium
ATTGACCTCGAATAATCAATCCTCCACCAAGCGTTTGAAGGAGAATTAGTTTAGCTAAATTTTATGAGAAGCTAGAAAAGTTAAATCTACCACAAGGATACTTTGTATGGATGAAAAAAAGATTGATAACAAATATATAATTAGAGCCTTACATGACATTGTGGAAGCAGTGGGAATTAAAGAGCCCATTGAAGAAAGTAAAACTAGTTATCCTGGAGATTATAAAGGGATAAAAGAGTGCACAAGAGATATCGCGCGCTATTTAGGGCTGCCAGTTGAGGTTTATTTTGAATTTGTAACTAAAGACGGTTTCTCAAACGAAATATTTGGAGGTTCGGTATCAAGCGGTGTCCATGGGAGTATAGATGGAGTTGCTGCGCAGGTCCAAATTCCTGCCAGCCTTCCTTTTTATGGAAGCACAGGAATGATAAATTTTCCTATTCATATAAAAATAAGCAAAGAAAGTGTCCGGAGGCCGTTAAGTTTTAAGGCCGTTGTATCACATGAGCTATCCCATATAGTACTGCACTCGCTACGACACCCTCAAAAAGAAAGTGAGATTTACACCGACCTTACTGCAATGGTGCTCGGGTTTGCTGATGTTATGGATCAGGGTAGAAAACATTCGATTAATACGTATAGCCCTGAAGGCTTTGGGGTGAGAACCACAACGTATGGCTATCTTCCGGACCAGCAGTTTGAGTGCGCGAAAAGGAAAATAGAAAAGGCCTTAAAAAAGCTTAGAAAACTAAAAAATAAGGTATCAATACGTGCAAAGAAAAATGAAAAGTTCAATAAAAATAATAAGAACAACTTGTTAGATTTAAAGAAATCGATTGAAGATCTTAAGGTTACAGAGGGGAGCAAGAGGATGTCATCCTCGTTGGGGTTAAAGATGGTAGAGATGCACCGGTTAGATTATTTTCATACATTTGAAGATGATACTGAAAAAAATCAATCAAAAATTGAAGAGATAAAAACTTTTGTAACTGACCTTAAGCATTATAATAAAAAAACTGAAGAAACACTTTTAGATCACCTTGCTTTTTTAAAGCGTCAAAGATCTGTGCTTAAAAAGACTTTCTCTCAGTTAGGAACAGATAAAAGGTCGGTTGCTCTTGTAAAAGGGTATTTGAGCTATGCTGGAGAATTACTACAATTTTCCTTACAAAAGTTGATTATCTTTAGTTTGTATATTCGGTAAAGAAAATAAGAAGGTCAAGAGGTAGTAAAAGGGGTCAGGAGCATTTGAAAATAAGTTAAGGTAAAATAGAATCATGTCCAAGTTTTTCGGGAAACAATCTGAATATTTGAAATTTAATCAAAAGTTGGAACGAGATTCTCAACTTCTTTTATTCCTCACTCTCGGTCTTGGAGTTGGCTTTTTAATTCGTCATTTGTGGCCTCAGTTTAGGGAGGTGGTGTCTTTTGGGCCGGCTGTACTGATATTGGTAGCAGTTTTAACTTTGCCGGTGGGCACCTCTTATTGGCTCTATTTAAAATCTAAAAGTAATGAAGGACGATTTGCCAAGGGTCTTAAAAGTGAAGGAAAAGTATATTTTGAATTACAGAAACTCTCTGACACCTACTCAATTTTCCAGGATGTGAAATGCTCAGCCGGAGGCAACATCGATTTTGTGGTAGTCGGTCCGGAGCGAGTTTTTGCAGTTGAGGTCAAGAGCCTTTCCGGTCAGATAGAGGTTTCGGAAAACGAAGAGCTGTTAGTAAATGGAACATTGCTAGATCATGACCCGGTCAGTCAGACCTATTCTGAGGCCAAGCAGTTGGAGGAAGAGGGTGGAGTATCTGGTGTTATTCCAGTTCTGGTGCTTACAGGAAAAGTGGATATCCATATCGGTTTGCGTAAGGTTCGAGGCGTGTACGTAGTTGGCATGGAATGGCTTAATAAGTTGCTCATTGAAAATCAAGATCAAACTACGGTCACTGAAGAACAAAAGAAGCACCTAGTGCATTTCTTAAGGAGCACTGTTTAGAAAAAAGGGTCGGGAGCATTCTTAACAAACCCAAACTGCTACCAGATAAAAGGGGTCAGGAGCATTTTTCCTTCGACCGACGCGCTCAGGACAGGTGGAAGCACTTGAAGGAAAGTTGAGGTAAAATAAAAGTTATTAACCGTGAAAAGTAGTCATTTTATCTACTTATTCACGATTATAGTTGCTTTTATCGTGAAAATCTACTATAATATAATATATGACACGAAAACCAAGTTCATTTGAACAAATACAAGTACTGCGCGAGCGATACTACAAGGCACTTCCAGGTAAGGAATCACTTGTTCGTACTATAAACGAGGCTGAAATACCCGAGCATGTTTATAATTCAAATGCCATTGAAAACAGTACTCTCACTCTTGAGGAAACTGAAAAGATATTGCTTGAGATAGACCTTGAGCGTTTTGTTAATGCCCGAGAGATTCATGAGGCAAAAAATTTAGCTCGAGTAATGTTATATGTTGAAGAAAAAGCAAAAGAAAAGGAGTTGGACACAGAAATGATTCTTTTATTACATAAAATGCTTATCGGTAATATTGACGAAAAAATAGCTGGTCGCTTTCGTCAAGATGATGAGTGGGTCCGAGTCGGCGCGTATGTTGCACCCGGTCCAAAAGAAGTACAGTCACTTGTTAGAGATTTACTTTCCTCATACGCATCAGATAAGACCTCTCACATAATTTCACAAATTGCCCGTTTTCATTTGGAATTTGAGCATATTCACCCATTTTGTGACGGCAATGGACGTATCGGACGAGTGCTAAACAATTTTATCTTATTACGGGAAGGTTACGTGCCTATAAATATCGCTTTTGCTGATCGCGCCAGGTATTATGAGGCGTTTAAAGAGTACGACGAAAGGCAAGTATTAAAAACAATGGAGGAAATAGTAGGCCGGGCATTGACCGAAAGTTATCACAAACGTCTCGCGTATTTAGAGAGCAAGAAAATTATACCCCTAAAAGAATATGCAAAAACAAGCAAAGATTCCTACTCCAATTTACTCAATAAAGCACAAAGACAAACAATTGAGACTTTCCAGGAAAAGGGTGTATGGAAAATTAGTGCTGATTATGGGAAATAAAGGGTATTAAACTCCCAGGGTAGAACCCTGGACCTGCTTGGAATTCGCTTCGCTCGTACAGGCCCGACGAAGTCGCGGGGCACTAAACCCTTTTTGCCCTCCTCGCCTCGGAAGTGAGAAAGTACTTTTTCTCACTTCACTCGCTCTGCATCGGCAATGAAAAATCATGTCAGCAGGTTCACTCGTCAGAAATTTGGGACCAGCTATGAAAAAAGGGGGGTCAGGAGCATTTTCTTTAGATACACTTAGGGCAGGTGGAAGCACTTGAAGGAAAGTTGAGGTAAAATGAAAATATGGTCGGAAATATAGTTGAGATAAGGCAAGCCAGACCGGAGGAGGTCTGGAGCGAACGGGATGCTCTCTGGATCATCCTGTCGGTGGCGCTGCTGTTCTTGGTTTTCGTCGGAG
>PUNP01000002.1 GCA_003551785.1 Candidatus Brocadiaceae bacterium
CATTCCAGCTCCGCACCGTTAGGCGCTTGCCATAGGACAGGTTCGAACTGAATACCTTTTTCTTCCGGATTAAGACAATTCAATTGAGTATCATAAACAAAAAGTTTTTTATTCGTTTTACCGATATCTAAAACCGCAATATTTCTTTTTTGGCTCATAATGTTTAATCTCTGGATAAAATACAAAAGTCATTTTCACAACGAATGAGAATAGCGTAGATAAGCATCAACATCAAACTTGGACTTACAGCCATTGTAATTCATGTATCTGATTTTACCGTAAACCGGGCGTTCGGCCCATGCCCGGTCATGAACACCGCCGATCCCCCACAGTATCCCGCAATAACCGTTCGGGTCTCTCCCGTCCAGTTCATACTTGTCATTCAGATAAATAGCAATTTGCAAAGCATCTTCCGGCTTTTCAGTCCATTCCAATATTTTTTTCACCCAGTACATCCGCATGTACCCGTGCATCTTCCCTTTTTTCACCATTTCCATTTGTGCGGCATTCCACAGGTCATCATGCGTATCGGCCCTTTCAAAATTTTCAAGTTTATAGATATAATCACGCTCATCAGAGCGATGCTCGTCCAGCGTTTTTCTTGCCCAATCCGGTATGGCGAGGAGCGCATCATAGAGTGGTTCATAAAAACAAAAATTATCCGACAGCTCACGTCGCACGATTAATTCTTCCAAAAAGTCCTCTGCGGAATCGTTATTCTCAGTATCTTTATTTTGGGAAACTTCATAAGCGATACGCTGGGCGGATATCTGGCCAAAATGAATAAACGGCGACAGGTTGGATTGTGCATCTAATGCAGGATCATTGCGGTTATCAGCATAGGAAACCAATTTATCATCTGTAAATTCAGCGAATTTCACCTTCGCCGATTCAGAACCGGGCTTGAGCCACTTAACGGGCTCAACATTTCTATCGACATTTAACACGGTATAAGCGGTTTGCCAATCTACCGGATTCCAATCAGCAGCGCTCCATTTAATCGATTGCGGCTTCAATTCAGGGATATCTGTCAGGTATTCCGATAAAACTGCGTTGATTTTCGGGCGGATAGTATATGCCGCGTATTCCCTCTTGTTCGAAACCGCCCGACACGGTACAACATTATGTGCATCAACTTCATATAACGGACACTTTAGTTTTTCAGCAAGACTTTTATCCCAGGTGCGTTTAATACGTAAAGGCGAAAAATCAGCAACCAAAGCACCGGCATTAACCTTTTGGGCAAAAGAGGAGATATTCGAAGTCACATCGCCACGTAGTAGGAAGAAGGGATAGTTAAGATCGTTTAAATCCTTTTCAACTTCGATAAGTCCTTGAAGCATAAAATCGTATTGTCTGAACCCCGCTCCTGAATACTCAGGCACGAGGCAGAAAACAACAGCTAAAGAAGTATTTAACTGATCAGACAATTCTCGCGCAAAGAGGAGCGCCCAGTTATCCTGAACTCGTTGATCACGACTCATCCAGTAAATTACAGGGCCTTGCCTTGTTTCGTCCTTATTCAGTTTTTTTATTCGGTTTTTGTGGACAGCAGTATTCATACAAAACGACCGACATTTACTTCGTTACATTTGCACATAAGCGGGATAATATCGACGAAGCCACGCGCCAGATTCCATGCTATTTCGGCTCGATTGGCAACGCTCCCATGGCCTGCATTTTTATTAAACCAACCTATCCCCTGGCGATGTCCCTTCCTGATCATCATTCCGGCACAAAGTGCCCGCAGGTGCCATCCTGAGTCTACCTGGTCGCTGACACTTGCATATATGGCGGATGCTGACTCTACGCGTGACAAACCGAGATAAACCGCAGCGATTTGACGTTCATGGGGCTCCCCGGCACGCAAACGCGCTTTCAGCCATTCCGCGGATTCCCTGTCATTATCCATAGCCCTGAGCGCGTGTGCAGCAAAAAGTAATTCAAGAGGCGCATCCTCATCAGGTAAATCGCCTTTATCCACATCTTCACCGCCCTTTCCGGAAATCAACGCTATTTTCAAACATAGAGATGAGAGACTTGTAGGTGAATCGAAATCATTTAATGCGCTCTCCAAAATATCCTGCACATTACGCTCCTGCGCCGCCGCGATCAGGTCATACATGATATCAGCACGTAAATCAAGATCGCAGCGTTCCAAAACTTTTATGAGCACATCAAGACCGAACTCATCGCCGCCAATCAGAATTTCAAGAGCGGCCAATCCGAGCACTACATCGTATTCCGTATCGTCCTGGTGTTTCTCAGCTAAAGCCCGACTCGCCGTCCTTTGCTCATCATCCAATTCATCGGATAAAGTGTTCAGGGCGGCCATCCGCACCCAGTCATCTTCATCCTCCATCAGTTGATTACCCCCCTCTGTATCCGACACACCTTCCCCACTCCCGCAGGCCGCTAAAAGCTGAGATTTCGCAAGGGCTGCCGCCCGTTGGAGACGTTGTTCCGATTGAGAAAATAAGGGGGCGGCGGTAAAAGCTTTCAGATCAAAATTCTCCAATTCCTTCTCCCACTTATTAAGACTTTCATTCCAATCCTGTTCACCGAGTCTTTTAAGCGCCACAGCAGCCGTTCCAACGCAGCTAAATACTCTCTCAACACACCTGTAGGCGGCATCGGCATAGGCATCAACCAGCTCTTCGGACAGCGGGATTGATTCCTGAACAGCTTGGGCAATATCGTAAGCGGCATCAGGATTCATCCCCATATCGTCGATCAATTCCAAACTTAAAGACTCAATATCATCACCGTGCTGAACGTAATAATCATCGCTGTCTTCCTTATAAGTAACCTTAGCGGCAAGTTGCACCAGCGAGTCGATTTCCGTGATCACCCCGTTGACAGCATTAACAAGAGGTTCACCGAGCTTAGCCTCATCGATATTATCAATCACTTCTGCAGCCGAGTCTTTAGTAAGTGAAGAGATATACTTATTCCGGCTCAGCTCATTAAGTTTTTCAACGGTTTGTTTTACGGGTATGGGGCATTTGAATTCCAGGTACTGGTCGATAGCATAGCAGGCCGATTGCACAACTCCCTCATCGCTGTCGTCTAAAGCGAGCAGAAAAAAGCTGTAAAGTTCCATCCCCTGAGTTCTTTCAGAGGAGAAAGTGATATCGGAGCGGGCAGATTTTCCTTTAGTGCGTTCCGAGGGGTTTTCGGCCAAAGCTTCGACCGCTCGGCGTCGCACAAGCTCATCGGGATGATTCAGGAGAATATCGGTGGCGAGTCCGGCATCACGAGTGAAATCCAGACCGCGAGCCACGCGTGAACGAATATTTTCATTGTCATCATACAGTGCTTTACGCAGAAGCGGAGAGTCGGAGATATCTTCCAATTCTATTAGTTCCGTATAAGCGTGAGATCTTTTGGAAATTTCACCGGAGAAGGCCTGTTTTTCAAGCGCCTCGATGATGGCATCGGTTGCATGAACATCGGTATCTACAGTACTTTTTTTCTCTGCACTTTCGGCTTCCATCCCCACA